>JAKVCB010000171.1 GCA_022448345.1 Pirellulales bacterium | reverse complement strand
CAACCACGCCGGGAGGATTCAGGCAACCGACGGACCGGTCATCGACGTCAATCGAAATTCGATGTTTCTTGGCGGTGGTGCCGGGTTAGGCCAGACCCCTTTGAATGGCGGTGCTGGAGGACCTCCGCGATTGTTTGTTAACCTGTCTCTTGCAGATGCAGCCTTTGCGCCACTGGTGGGTGGTCAGCTCTTCCGGGCGGCACGGGCAGGGGAGGGGGCAGCCATGAATGACGAATTGCTGGCCGTGGCTTCTGCCTATTTTGGGTTGATGGAAAGTTACGGAATGCTTGCAAACGAACGTCAAGCCATGACGGCAGCCAAGGATATGGTTTTTCAAGTTACCGAGTTCAGCCGAGCAGGACTTTCAAGCCAAACCGAGGTTGAACGTGCCTTAACGGAGTTTTCAGATCGCCAACAAGTCGTGGAGGATGTGAATCGCCAAATTGTAGTCCGCAGTGCTGAACTTGCCCGTTTACTTCGCCTTCCACCGCAAAGACAATTGGCACCGATTGAAGATTATATAGTGCCAGTCGATTTTTTTTCGGCCAGTGTGACTACCGACGAGCTTATTTCGCAAGCTCTTGTGAGACGCCCTGAAATTGCCGCGGGGCAGGCCAGACTTCAGGCAGCGTGCTGGCGAACCAAGCAGGAGGCATGGCGACCGTTGCTGCCGAATGTTCAGGTTGGGGCAAGTGGAGGTACCTTTGGGGGGGGGCGGGACCATTTAGTGAATTTCGGCAGTCGCAGTGACGTTGATCTGCTGGCCGTGTGGGAGCTACAGAATGTGGGACTTGGCAATATGGCCCTCCGCCGCGAAGCTCGTAGTTTGTTCCGTCGGGCTGATTATGAATTGGGATCTATTCGTGACCGCGTTGCTACCGAGGTGGTAACAGCTCACGCCGACGTGGCCAGTTATCGGCGGCAGGTTGAGATTGGCCGACAGGCAATGGAGTCGGCTGGCGAAAGTTATCAGCTCAACGCCGAGCGGATTCAGCAGGGAGAGGGGCTTCCGATCGAACTGCTGCAGTCTATCACCGCGATGGTAAAGACCCAAAACGGATATACCGCCGCAGTTGCCAACTACCACCGTGCCCAATACAGGCTGATGCGGGCTGTTGGTGAGCCTCCTGCGGCCCAGCCACCGCCGGAGCAGGTAGAGCTGACCATTCCATCAGCGAGTTAGCACCACCGATGTTGCTGGCACGACGCGACTGTCCAAGAGAAGTGCCTAGGCAGCTTCCTGGATTCGAGATTCAGCAGCCCAGTCAATCCAGCGGGTAACCTCGCCAAGATCAGGCCGGGACCGACCTCGCAGAATTTGCTCCCCCTCCTTGGTATCGCAAAACGGAGTGATCCAGTCGAGCAGGTCCTTCGGTTTCATCTGGGCGATTTGTGAAGGATCCGTCAGGTTGCAGCCCACTAAAATCTGGACGCTAAAATCTTGCAGTCCCGAAACCTGACACATCAGTCGGGCCTGGTGTTGCCAGCTGGCCAGTTTGTTGGCTTTCAGGTGGCGTACGTTGAGTTGGCGGGCAATTTCAATAGGATCGGCGTTCAAGAAATCGACGACCTGTGCAATTCCAATCGACTCGAAGCGAGCGGCAGTTTTACGACTAATCGAGGGGGCCTGCTTGATATTGCTTGTCATTTCAAGATGGAAGTCGGCAGATTTTAGAGAACCGGTTTCGCGAGGAGACGCGGCTTGCAAAGAATTGCCGGATTGGGAGTGGTGTGCTTTGGGTGAGACGGGGGCTTCGCGATTGGTTCGCGGTAAAAGGTGAGCCTTTTGGGGCGATGCATAGCTTTTACACCGATCGCGCCAGTGTTGCCCGGCGACACTGTGTTGCCACCGTGAGCGGTACTTCCTTACTCCTTGAATCCATTGGTGGGCCAATTCGGGATGGAAGTCCAACCCGCGGGCCGCCAATCGCTTTCCTCGCTTGCTGTTGAGGAAGGATTCAATGCGCTCGAGAAGTAAATCGGCTTTTAAATTGATAAAGTAATCTGGCGTGTTGGCGCCAATTCCTGTCATGAGCTGTGCATCGTAGAGTGTGACGTTCGGAATGAAACACATAAACACTTGATGCGTTTGCCAAAGCCGGACAATTTCGGTGGTGATGCCATCGATGGCAAGCTTGTCAGCCACCTTCGCCGGATCGGCTCCAATTAAATCGCCGACGGTGTGGATGTCAATTGCGGTAAAGGCACTGTCGGTTTTGCGTCCCAGGGCGGGAAATCTCGCAATCGGATGGTCGATTCCAAGCAGGAAACCGGGTTCGTCCTCAAACCGGTCGTCGACCTTTGGGCTCACGGGCTTCTCTCTTGGATTTTCGTTGGGAAGCAATTCAACGTCCGTGTCCGAGGCGCAGTACAGCTGCCGCATTTCAATGACTGTTTGACTGCCTGAGCGGAATCGGTTCGCGGCGTCAGTCCGGTTGGTAAACACCAGGACCTGGTTTCCAGCACGAGCAAAGTTCTCCAGAACGCTGGCAGTGGTAACGGCCTGGTGTTCATTCATGCGGGCAAAAGGTTCATCTAACACAAGCGGAAGTTGAGTACCCTGATTTCGTTGGGCAGTCACCAGGGAGAGAATCAGGCTGAGATAAACGAGGTCTTGCTCGGCTGGCTTTAGCGACTCGATTGAATGTCGGCGATTTTCTCGCGAGAAGACGGTCAATTGTCTTGTCTGCGGATCGATTTCTAGCTGGAGAAATTGTCCGGATGAAAGCTGCGCAAGATAGTCGGACGCCTTGGGCTGCTTTGGGGATGTTTGCTGGGCGGGCGATTCGTCTGCCTGCGCAAGTTGTCGATGCAGCTTGAGTTGAATGGCTGCAAGTTCGGAACAGACTTGTTCCAGGGAAACGCCCGAAAGCAGGGCGACGTGGTCTTTTGCGGTTTGGATTCGCTGACGCTCCGTCGATTCGTGGATTTCTTGTTGTTGGGCGAGCTGCTGGCGAAGCTCCGCCCGCTCTTGCTCCAACTGCCTGCGGGTAAGCTCGAGTTGATCAGGCGAAACGTGTTCCGGGTTGTCGAGAGAGCCTGCGGTAGATTGTGTCAATTTACGTGACAGGTGGCGGTGAGTGGGGCGAATTAAGGATTGTCGCCGGTCGAGCAAGATCTGAAGCTGCTCGCGAATTTGGACACGCGACCTGGCCAGTTGCTGGGCCTCGCCAGAGAGTTCCTGGTGTGTGAGTACCTGCTCCTGATCGCAGATTGACTGGTCGAGATGTGCAAGGTGTTTGCCCAGTGCTTCGGCAAGCGGACGTAACCGAGGTTGTGCCTCCCGGCAAACACAAATCTCGGAGTCGGTCGAACGGGCCAGCTGTGCCAATTCAGCATTCAGGTCAGTTGCCAAACGCTGCAGGACAGCCAGGTGAGTCCGCTGGTCTGCCAGAGGAAACCGTGCTGCGGTATCATCAGGATGGGTTTGAGCCAGGCGATCACGGATGGAACTTTCCTGCTGGCCCAAGTGGGCCAACGTCGAACGCCAAAGCTGTATTTGGGCATCTAATTCTTCAAGTTTCAAATCCAAATCGACGGGTACCGCATCCGATTGCTGTTGCCGAATGGAAGTTTCCAAGCGATCGTACCGCAACCGGGCTTCAACATCAGCGAGGGAAACATCAACTGCCTGGAGTTGTCGGTTGAGTTCCGCTGCTTCCGCAACTTGCTTTTCCTGTAGGGAATCGAGTTCTTGCAATTGCTTGTCAAGTTCATGGCTACGATGACGCTCTTCGGTAACGCGAACTTGAAGTTCGCTGGCCAATTCATCGCGCCGATTTAGCAGTTCGGCATGGTCAGGCGGGCAAACCGAAGGTCTGTCGTCGCCAGCCGGTTCATGGATCGCCGGCGCCGATGCGAGGAAGTGTTCAGCGAATTGTTCTGACAGCAACTGCTGAAGCCCGCGCTCCGACGCAACATCAACTGCGTAGATTTTCGATAAAACTACGGAGGAAATTCCCGAGAGAAGGTTTTGTACCGTTTTTGCATTCAGTTGTGCCCCGTCTGGAGAGGAAACGGTAAGCCGTCCAGGTGGGGCGATATCGTTGTAGCGACGCAGGCGGTAGCGGTCTCCCTGGTCCTCAATCAATAATTCGCCGTCTGGTTGCGCCGAGTATCTGTCGGGAGTCGCGATTCCAGGGTTGGGGATCTTGCCGTAAAGCACGTGGGCCAGCAGGCCAGCGATGGTCGATTTACCACTTGCGCTGGGTCCGAGAAAGGCAGTTAAGCTGTGGCTGAGATCACTGGTGCGAACGTCGGGCCAAATTCCGTTTCCATTCAGGGCAAATTCGAGAATGCGCATCCAAAACATCCTTGCTTCGTTGCAAAACCGAACCGAGATGCGACTTGGGCCAGCGCCAAGTGCGAGATAAAAGCAGGGTAAATCTAGCGAAAAAACGATTTTTTAGCAATGCTGATCGAAAGTGCTGGCATCATGCGATCCGTTACTGATTGACTGCCAACGGTCGCGTCAGCGAGATTTTTTACACCGATACATTGCCCGGTCTGCTGCGGCGATCAGTTCTGTTGGAGTTGTTGGATCTTTAGCCTGGACCCAGGTGGTACCGACGCTTGCGGATATCAAGGTTGTCGACCCGTCTGGTTGGAGAACCGGCTGCCCGATGGCAGTTTTAATACGTTTGGCAACCGCTTGAACATCGCTTGCCTTGGGTAGGTGTTCCAGCAGGACGAGGAACTCGTCACCACCAAACCGGACAAGCAGATCTTCGTCGCGCAGGCAACCGCGTAACCGCAGGGCAGCTTCGACAAGAATTTTGTCGCCCACCAGGTGTCCCCAACGATCGTTGATCGTTTTGAAGTTGTCCAGGTCTATAAACAGCAGGGCAAACGGGGGTCTGCCGAGATTTTTTTCGTCAAGCAAAACCTCCAGGCGGTTTAAAAGCTGGTTGCGGTCTCCAAGTCCAGTGAGCGGATCGCGACGAGCAATTGCCTCTAGCGACGGAGAGCAACTCTGCCGGTCTGTGTCCGCATGTTGGAGGACGATACCAATTGCCGTTTTTCCATCAGCTTCAATCCAACGTAGCGCTGCATTCCAGCATGTGACCGTACCATCTGTGGACGTGAAAAAGACCGGCAGGTCTGCAGCTTCCAGTTCGCCAGTCGCAAGCCTTGATAGCACGTCTTGCGACTCGGGAGTTGCAAGGTCGGGAAAGACCGATTGTAGCGTATGGTTTTCACCTGAAGCGCAAGATATCCCATACCAATGTTGGGCAGCGGGATTCGTTCTCTGAAGCCTGCCAGTCGCTGGCTCGACGACCAGTATCGGATCCTGGCAGAGGTTCAGCAGGTCGCTGAGCGGTTGTGGAGGGTAGGGTTGTAGATGGTGGGGATCAATAGGCATGGTTAAATGAATGGGCGTGGCTAAATGGTTCAGCAGTGCGACGGTCGGATGCGGTGGGGAATTTGTCGCTTTCGGGGAATGCGCAATTTGGAGTTTCTGGTTATAATCAACGATTCTCGTGACCACAGCCCGATTTGCCAGCTTGGGTCCGCTTTGTTCAATGCTTCTTGGTAAACGGTTTGGCTGTTTTGAACGGGAAGAATAACTAAAATCTTATTTTGCAGTACGTGGTAACTTCAGGTTTTCGCACACCAATCATGCTGCACCATTTGTCGTCGAATCAGTCGGTCGTGGAATCGGCCCGACAGTCACAGCATCCCCTGGCCACAACAGGCGGTCGTTCGTGGTTTTGGGCCATTACTGACCAGGGAGTGGTCAGTCTTGCCAGTTTTATCGCGACGGTGATTATCGGTCGTTGTTGCGCTCCAGAACAGCTGGGAATTTATAGTGTTGTGATCAGCGGTGTCTGGCTTTTGGGGGGATTGCTGAACGCACTCGTTTGGGTTCCCTACACGTCAGAAGCTCCTCAGTTGACTGGTAAACGGTTGGCACGCTACGCGGGCAGTACCTTGGTGCACCTTGCTGGACTGCTGGGGATTTGTGTCGCTGGGCTGGTTCTCACCGCCGTTGTCGCTGAGAGTTTAGGGCGATTTGCAGGCATCAACATTGAATTTGCAAACCAGATTCGTACTTTCAGCCTCATCATGGTACCTGTGTTGGTTTTGTTGATGCTGCGGAACCATTTGCGACGGACTGCGATTGCCCATCTGGAAATGTGGCGTTTGTGGAAGATTGACATTCCCATCAGCGGGCTCCATATCGTTTTGCTGTTGTTGTTTGCCAGGTGGGGGATCCTGACTGCAAGCACTGGGATCCTGGCTCTGGCGCTTGCCTGCGGTTTGTCACTCGGGTGGTTGGTGTGGCTGTGGAAGCAGTTTCGTTTTGATTGGCGATCGACCAAATACTACTTGGTTTACAACTGGAGATTTGGAAGCTGGTTGGTGGGAGCCTCGTTGGCGTGGCTGCTTGCGCAGAATGTATATCGCTGGCTGGTTTGGTCTCAGGAAGGGTTGTTTGCCTTGGGGGAATTTTCGGCTGCTTTTTACATGGCGATGAGTCTGAGTCCGCTTCTGCTTGCTGTCGAAAATGTGACACGCGCCTTGGCAGCAAATCGGCTTGCGGAAGGAGAAGAAGGCGAATTGCGACGAACCACGACGGAAATGACGTTGATTTTGGCGCTGGTTTTTGGGGTGTTGTCAGTGATATTGGGAGTTTTCGGTGGTGAACTGGTCACTGCTATCTATGGCGAAGATTATGCCGGACAGCAGGCCGTTGTCGCAACGCTTTGTTTAGGCCTATTCGTTTTTGCGGTGAACATTCCGGTTGACTCGGCCTTGTTGGCACTGCGGCGAGGGCAGGTAGTTCTGGTTGCCTCGCTGACACAATTGGTGTTGGGGGTCGGGATTGCGGCACCACTAATGCTGTGGCTGGGTACCGTTTCCATTGGCTATGCAATGGCGGTCAGTGGGGCTGGTGGATTGATCGTGCGATGGGTTTGTTTTTGCCGCTCCCAGCAGCGAGCGTCGCGGTAGACAGTTGCGTTTGAGTTGGTGTTGGTGTTGCAAGAAACCTGGCTATTGACTCGAGTCACGTTTTTTGAGTGGTGCCTGGGTGGCTTGTTTCCAGGCGGGAGTAACCTGTTCTTGAATGCGGTCGCCCGAACGCACCAGAAAGAGTGCAGCGATGTTGTTTTTCGTCGCCCATGCGACTCCCTTGTGGTCGCCCATGACTAAAAGGCCGGTAGCAAAGGCGTCCGCATACAAGCACGATTTGTGCAGTACTGAGACCGTTGCCAGTTTGTGGCCTACGGGGCGGCCTGTGTGAGGGTCAATGATGTGCGAGTAATGCTTGCCTTCGTGCACAAAGAAGTTGCGGTAATCCCCCGAGGTCGCCAGCGCCGAATTTTCGAGCGGAACGACTCTGTGTAGGCGTCGTTTTGCTTCGGGCGGGCTTTCGATTGCGATCTGCCAGAGGCGGTCGCTGGCTGGTTGGCCACGGGCAACCACTTCGCCACCAATTTCGACAAGAAAGTGGTTCAAGCCTTCCTCTTGGAGAAGCTGGCCGACCTGGTCAGTGGCGAATCCTTTAGCAATTGCCGAAAGATCGACTTCCAGCCCGCAAACGGCTTTCTTTAGCGCCGGTGGATTTGTTTGCACCAATAACCGCTGCTGGCCAACCTGTGCTAATGCGCTGGTTATTGCCCTCTCGTCAGGAAGTGTGATGTTCTTGGCAACCGCCACGCCACCATCGGTCCCGAAATTCCACAGGCGAACGAGCGGCCCGACGGTGATGTCAAATGCACCACCGGTTGTCGCGCCGATTTCCAGGGCTCTTGTCACAACTTCAGCAGTTGATCGCGACACCCCAAACCATTTTCCGCGGGCTGCAGCGTTGAATTTTGTTACCTCCGAGGACTCGAGGTAGGTTGACATTTGTGTGTTAATTTCGTCCAGTCGATGGACAATTGCTTGCCGGAGGGATGCGACGGATCGTTCCGGCGGGAGTTGGTCGGTGAACTTGACGGTCCAACGCGTGCCCATCGTGGG
>JAKVCB010000170.1 GCA_022448345.1 Pirellulales bacterium | reverse complement strand
AGCAGGCATGGCCGCTAAAACGGCACCGCCCGCCGCTGGTTCGATGCCGTATTCATCCTCCAAATAATCACTCAAGCCTTTCGCCTGCTTGAGCGTCAGGTCGGCGATCTGGTCACCCAACTTCTTAATTTCTTCTGGGACTTCCAGGGTGGCAGTCTCTTCGGACATGGTTTCTTCGATCCTTTCTCGTGAATAACTTGCCGCCGACACCGTGGAACCTGCCCAAGTCGCCCAGCAGCAAAAAAAGTATGATCAACGGATGATTGCCTATTACTTACCCCACCCGTCCGTGGCACATCCAACTCTGTCTGTGGCTATCCAGTTTTAGCTATTCAGTCGCTGGCGATTCGTCAGCTGGCGATTCGTCATCATCATCAGCCTTTTGTTTCACCTGGCTCGCCAATGCCGCTCCAGGCCCCAACAACTGAGCCGACAACTTGGCCCCGACCGACAGGAGCTGGCCTGACAAGATACTTAGTTGTTCCGTCCGGCTAGGCCATTTGCTAATCTCGATAACCCGCTCTGCCGTCAGAGGCTCACCATCCATAACACCGCCGCGAGCCTGGAACTGCTCGAATTCCTCATTCTTGTGCAGTTCCACCACTTGCTTAGCCAGGGATATCAGGTCCTCACTTCCCCAGATCAGTGCCAAGGTGCCATTCGCGCCTTCGAACGCCGGCGCCAACGCGGTTCCTTCGGTCGCACGACGCGCCAAACTATTCTTTACCACCATCAGGTGGATGTCCTTTTCCCGCAACTGCTTTCGCAGTGTCACGGTTTGATTGACACCCAGACCAATCACATTTACCAACAAAGCATCTTCCACGCCGTCTAGTCGACCCGCATAATGCTCTGACACCAAATTCTTCAAATATTTGCTCATCTTCGCAAATCGCTTTTCCGGAGTAATTCGTCAATCGCCGGGACAACAACAACAACAACAACAACAACAACAACAACAACAACAACAACAACAACAACAACAACAACAACAACACCAACCCGACGTCATTAGGCCGCAATCGGCACTCCAGGACTCATCGTGGCACTAATCGAAACACCTTTTAAATAGACCCCTTTTACAGCAGCCGGCTTGAGCCCCATGATGTGATCCATGAAAGCCTGAATATTTTCTTCGAGCTGCTTCTGATCAAAACTCATCCTCCCCACCAAGGCATGCACGATTCCGCTCGAATCATTACGAAACTCGACCTTGCCCGCCTTGTACTCCTTAACCACACTGGCCACGTCGGGAGTCACGGTCCCAGCCCTTGGCGACGGCATCAAACCGCGCGGACCGAGGATCTTCCCTAACGGCCCCACCAAACCCATCATATCGGGACTGGCGATGCAGGCGTCGAAATCGACCCAACCGCCCTTAATTTTGGTGGCTAATTCTTCCTGACCAACCTCGTCGGCACCCGCCTCTTCGGCAGCGGCAACCAAGTCGCCTTTGGCAAATACAATCACGCGCTGCGATTTGCCAATCCCATGCGGCAATACCAGGGAACCACGCACAATCTGATCCGCTTGCTTGGAATCAATTCCCAGGCGCATGGCAATCTCGACCGACTGATCAAACTTCGTCGAATCAAAGGACTTTAGAATTTTCACTGCCTCGTTCAGCGGCAAAGCTTCCTTGCCGGCAACTTGTTCCGAATCCTTCCGAAACCGTTTGGATTTCTTCGCCATCGAATTCTTCTTCTCGGTAAATCAGCTTCTAAGTTCGGGTTAATCAGACGGTTTCATCAAACACTGGCAACTGCTCAAGTCCCATTTGGTAAGTTGCCCGCTAATCTTCTACTTCAATGCCCATGCTACGGGCCGTACCTTCGATCAACCGCCGTGCACTATCCATGTCACTGGCATTTAAATCGTTCATCTTCGCCTTACAGATTTCTTCAACCTGAGCGACGCTAACCTTGCCCACCTTATCTTTATTGGGTACTCCGGACCCTTTCACAACACCTGCAGCTTGCTTCAACAGCGCCGCAGCTGGGGGACTTTTCGTGATAAAGTCAAAACTTCGATCACTGTAAACACTCACAACAACCGGAATGGGAGTTCCATTGAACTCTTTGGTCCGATCATTGAACTGCTGTACAAATTGACCAAGATTGATGCCAAATTTTCCCAGAGACGTTCCCACAGGAGGTGCCGGTGTGGCTTGTCCGCCTGGAACCTGAAACTTGGCCTGTCCCATTATTTGCTTTGCCATAAAACTTACTCCACCCTACAGCGTTTCTACTACAAGCTTCGACTACACCTACAACGCTTCCAATTGCCAATGCTCTAATTCAACAGGAGTGGATCTTCCGAAGATATTGATCATCACGGTAACTTGACCATTGGCTTCGTCGATGCGATTCACTTCACCCTCAAAATTCTCGAAGGTGCCTTCTTTAATTCGGACACGGTCATCAATCTTAAACGGAATGGCCGTCTTCACCGGTTCGCCACCGTCTTCTTCTGGCATGCTGGCTTGTACGATCCGCTCCACTTCATGCGACAACATCGGACTCGGACGACCAGCCGACCCGGTGAAATCACCAATGCCCGGAGTTTCCCGAACAAGAAACCAAGTGTCGTCGTTAATAGCCATATGCACCACAATGTAACCCGGATAGAGCTTACGCTTGGTGATTCGCTTCTTACCGTTTTTGAATTCCGCTACGTCCTCCGTGGGGACGATAATATCGCCAAAAAAATCATCGAAACCAGCAACGGCCACTCGACGCTGCAGCGCGTCTCGGATCGTTTCTTCGCGATTACTCTGTACCTTAAGGATGTACCAATCCTTTTCCAAATCTGCGCCCGACAACTCGTCTACCTGTTCGAGCGGCTCAACGTCCATGTCAACGTCTTCTTCTTCGTCGTCATCATCGACAGCATCCACCAAGTCTGCAGTGGCCTCAACATTGTCGGCGTTATCTTCTTCTGCGCTACCTTCACTGACATCAGACGGAGCGTCATCGCCCGATTGCGGCTCCACGGCCTGTGACTCATCTGATGTGAGCGAGCTCGCAGAAGCGACGTCGGTTTCCAACTCGGCGTCAGGAGCTGTCTCTCCAGACCGTACCGTCAACCCGGCTTCGTCAACTGAATCGGGAACCGAATTATTAGCAGCAGGTGTCTCGTCAATCACGGCGAAATCCCCGTTTTGCCTTGCTGAGTGCGCGAAACTCAATGCACGAACAACTCAACTGAAAACATAATGGCGTGCCACATCCGGTTGACGTAACGCATCCAGGCATCAACACGCCTACACACCCATCGAGCATCAGTTCAAAATGCCGATAAATGTAAACAACCACTTCCAAATCAAATCAAACAAAAATAACATTCCGGCCAGGAAAAAAATCACAATAATCACGACCATGGAACTCCGGAAAAGTTCCACTCGAGTAGGCCAAGTCACCTTGTTCATTTCCGCCTCAACGGCGATCAAAAAGTCGGCAAACTTGGTGATATTGACAACCCGATAACTGATCCACAAGCCCACAACCAGGATCGCGCCAGGAACCCCAAAAACTAACGCCGGACTCGAGCCTTCTACGAAAGCCGACAAAAAGTCCTTCAATCTCCAGGAACCTAAAACGACCGCGATCGCCAAAACTGCAAAGGTTACTTGCCGCGCAACCTTTCCCTGGCTCCGCTTATAAAGGCGACCCTGAAAAAACTCCTGAAACAGCGACACGGACGACGCTGCCCTTTCTTTCGACATGGATTCTTCTACTTAAAACGAGCCTCGTCAGCCACGAGCTCCAACACGCGTTGGCCCCACTGCCGACACGACAACATAAACCGCCACTTTACACACCAAAACCAAGCACAACTCCAATTCCCAACCACCGTCACTAACCTCGTCCACAACAACTTAATGGCAGGGGCGGCGGGAATCGAACTCGCAACCTCTGGTTTTGGAGACCAGCGCTCTGCCAATTGAGCTACGCCCCTAATTAGTTCATGGCTACTGCCGGACTCAGCCAAACACATTGGCCAGGACCACTACAAAACTCTAAGCAAACTCCCTGACTCCAGGCCTTCTCCAATGAGCCCAATTCCAGCGGCAGATTACACCCACCAAACACGAACACCAAAACGCCGGCAATTGACTATACACACCAGTCGAATCTAACCGGCGTTCAACGATTGGCCGTCCACCCTGGCAATCAGGACAATGACCCCAAAATCGCCAACTATTCTAAAATCTTTGTGACAACTCCGGAACCGACTGTCTTGCCGCCTTCACGAATGGCGAAGCGAACCCCGTCATCCATAGCAATCGGCTTATGCAACTCGATGGTTACCTTGACATTATCGCCAGGCATGCACATTTCGGCCCCGACCAAATTGGCAGTACCAGTTACATCCGTGGTGCGAAAATAGAACTGAGGCCGATAGCCGTTGAAAAACGGAGTATGACGCCCCCCCTCCTCCTTGGAAAGACAATACACCTCAGCCTCAAACTTGGTGTGCGGAGTGATAGATCCCGGCTTGGCAAGCACCTGCCCCCGCTCGATCTCATCTCGCTTCACTCCACGCAACAGACAACCCACGTTGTCCCCAGCCTGACCTTCATCCATCGACTTATTAAACATTTCCACGCCGGTACAAGTTGTCTTCTCAGGCTTAGTCTCTAGCCCGACAATTTCAACTTCCTCGCCGACTTTAATCACTCCACGCTCAATACGGCCCGTTGCCACCGTGCCACGACCCTCAATAGAGAAAACATCTTCTATCGCCATCAAAAACGGCTTGTCGACCTCTCGAGTCGGCTCGGGGATGTAAGAATCAATCGCGTCCATCAACTCACCGATACACGCATTCGCCCCTTCATCGTCAGGCTTCTGATAAGCCGGCAAACTGGAGCCACGAACGATGGGAATGTCGTCACCCGGAAAATCATACTTGGACAACAACTCCCGAATCTCCAATTCCACCAGCTCTAACAATTCTTCATCATCGACCAAGTCGACCTTGTTAAGAAAAACACAAATGGCAGGCACGCCAACCTGACGCGCCAGCAGGATATGCTCCCGCGTCTGCGGCATCGGACCATCCGCAGCGGACACCACCAAAATGGCGCCGTCCATCTGGGCAGCACCCGTGATCATGTTCTTAATGAAGTCCGCGTGACCCGGGCAGTCAATGTGAGCATAGTGCCGGTTGGGTGACTCGTATTCGACGTGAGCTACGGCAATGGTCACCGTTTTCGTGTCGTCACGAACCGTGCCACCCTTCGCAATGTCAGCGTACGACTTAGGACTGGCCAAACCCTTTGCGCCTTGCACGGCCAGGATGGCCCCAGTTAACGTTGTCTTGCCGTGGTCAATGTGGCCAATCGTACCTACGTTGACGTGCGGTTTCGACCTTTCAAATACCTCCTTGGCCATGTTTTCTTTCTCTCTTTTCTCGAAGGCAAATATAAGTAAAGGAACTAAACAAAAAATCTGCTTATCAAAAGCTGTGCCTTGCAACAGCTATTAACACCTTAAAAAAGCGTGCCGACCCACTTCGAGACCGACGACACCCACAAAACACCCCAACCTTACTTCACACAAATAAAGCCACCCCGGGAAACACCCCACCAACCTAAAAGCTGCTGATGGGACTCGAACCCATGACCTCGTCCTTACCAAGGACGCGCTCTACCAACTGAGCTACAGCAGCGTCGCCAGGATGCAGCCCTGCGAGCACCGGCCGCCCACTGCATCACTACGATCCATCCATACAAACTGGATCCATCCACACAAACTGTCAGCCAAGACGAACACGTCACTGGAATCAAAACAACTTAACATGAACAGCGGGTGAAGGGAATCGAACCCTCGTCTTCAGCTTGGAAGGCTATGGCTCTACCATTGAGCTACACCCGCAAGCGGGCAAACGCCGGCGACACCCAAAACCGCCTCCCGCCCCACTTCATTCTCCAACATCAATCTTTCCAACACTTACGCCAAACATTCAATTCGGCCACCAACAATCTGGCCTAAACAATTATCAAATAACAACTTAAATCTTATCAAATCACACCCAAAAAGTGGGGGGTGCAGGATTCGAACCTGCGAAGGCATTGCCATCAGATTTACAGTCTGACCCCTTTGACCGCTCGGGAAACCCCCCTAACGCCAGCGGCAAATATCCAAAAACATCACCGCATCCCAGGGACCAGCAGCCTCAAATCAGGACACAAACGACACCGGGAACCCTTGGCCCGATGGAAAGCATCAAACTCTCCATCAGATTCATTCCGTCGATCTCATCCCCACGGCTTTACCACCAATACCCTGATTCTTGACAACACGCTGCGTCTTCCTACTTCTTACCCTCTGCATCTAAAGTTATCTATCCGCCTTTAAGCAACGAATGCCCAAAAACTATGTTCACAGCGACACTTATATGGCCTGAAATGATGCAAATGACCCGCAAAAACACGCGAATCAACCATCATCGACATGCTAGATTAAATTACTTGCAAAAACTCTTCACTTGCGAAATTTCTTTACTTTCCAAAACTCTCCGGATCGCCTGCCCACCTGCTCTTCCAATCTCTCCGACCACATACCACCCACCTTGGCGGGGAGGCAAGGGAGAGTTCATGACTAAAACTTCTGGGACAGCTAATCCCGTCCGCGCCGCTAAAAAAGCAATATGAGCTAGCGGAGGGACTTGAACCCACAACCTGCTGATTACAAATCAGCTGCTCTGCCAATTGAGCTACGCTAGCGTGGTCCTCAGTTTACGAAAACCGGTTAATATAACAAACAGAGAGCCAGTCGCAATAGGGATCTGACCAGAGATTTTCGGGGAATTTTTAGTCGAGGCATCTCCGCCTTTTCCCAAACAGAACGACCCATCTATTTTGACAACTCTCCCCAAATAAGGCGTGTTCCCCCCAGCCGTATCCCGACTCATTGATTCCCAACCGCACAGGTAAACAGCTGCCAAACGGGTCCCCAAAAGCAAGGCTGCGAGATAGCTGAGCTTTCGCCTGGACGCCCTCACACACGCCCAGGATCACCAAAAGAAGCGATGGACAGCAACGGCAGATGTAACGGGGAACGAGGTTTCCTATTCGACCATCCACCACTCTCGCTGCCGAAGACAACCGCGTAGCGAACGAAACCAGCTACGATGCAGGACTAGATGGTGGGTTGCGGGACTACAGAATAGGAACCTCCAGCAACTGACCGAACGAAAATACGAGCCTGAAGGCCCGCCCCAACAAGGCTTGAAGGACAGTCTTACACACAGCGATCATTCGATCAGGTCACTCTGTCACCCTTCGTTTTCCAGGACCTCGATGTGCTCTTCCTGCACCGCCACCCGTAGCTTACTCAAAGCTCGAGCCTCAATCTGGCGAACCCGTTCTTTGGTCACGCCCATTTCGGCACCAACTTCTTTAAGCGTCTGAGGCTCCTGACTATAGTCAAGACCGAAGCGGCTAATGATGATCTTCTGCTCTCGCTCATCCAACCTCGAAAGGATCATATCGACTTGTTGCTCACGACTTTGCTGAGCGGTCTCCAATTTATACTGGTCTTGGCGATGCTCTTGTGTTGCCGCAAACATCTCGTCGTGACTCGTACGGAAACGATCGCGATGCTTGAAACCATCTGGAATCGTCCGTGCATAGTTCTTCATGATGGCCCAGCTGGCATAGGTACTGAACTTATTACCTCGCGAATAGTCAAATTTCTCAGCGGCTCGAATCAAGGAC
>JAKVCB010000017.1 GCA_022448345.1 Pirellulales bacterium | reverse complement strand
AATTCTAAGCTGATCCAGCATTTCCATCTTCACGGTTGTCGGCGGTATCTCGATGATTTTGTCTTGATCTGCGAAGTCGGCTGAGACATCAATGATTGCGTCCGTGTCCGCATTTTTGAACACCTGCAGCCGCATCTGGCGGTCTGGTTCATGGGTGGCCTGGGTGAGGAAACCCGTAATTTCTACAGCCCCCATGTCGACGTCAGGGCCAGCAAACCAAGCGATGAGATTAGGCCCATGACCAGCTACGGAATCGGTGGGTAATCCCCAACTTCCGCCTCGGGCGTACGACGGAACGCCACCAGTAGCGGCCCAACCTGCACCAACGCCAAATGTATCAGGTCCTGGTGCAGAAGAACTGCCGTTGGTTTTTTGGAGGGAGGCATAGGTCCCGTCAGCCCCATAGTAGCCCCAAACGCCGTTGGGGTTGTTTTGGGGAAGACCACCAGAGAAATCGGCAGCAAAGTCTGCGGCCAAGTCCCAGGACTGGGCCGAAAGGAGTAATCGCTGCTCAAGACTTTCAAAGCGTAATGGATGGCTTTGAAATGCTTTTTTCTTTAAAATCCGAGCCGTCATTCTGCTGTTCCTGTTTGCTTGCCCTTTTTTTCTTCTTACTGCCATTGTTATTTTAGCAACGACTGGCCGATTTCCTCAGATAAAACAGGAATTAAAGACAGGACAATTTTCAAAAAATCATAAGACTATTGGGCAGCAAAAATAGCGGTTTTCCGTAGCGTGGGTTGGTTGATGGATTGATTCATCACATCCATAATAACGGGGTGACCATAAATGGCTCACGGTTTAAAAATCCCCTTTTTCTAGATTTTTGTATTCAGTCAGGCTGGGTATGGTTTCCATCGATCGGTTTACGGCTGTTTCGCTTGTTGGAACCAAATCCCTGGCGTTGTTTTTGTTGGTGGATCTCTTGCTGGTATCTGCAGTGGGCGGCAGAACGGCAGGCCACGATGCGGCCTGGTGGTCATTCTCCCCGGTAATTCGTCCGGACCTTCCACAGGTAAGCAATACAGGTTGGCTCCAGACACCGGTTGACCACTTTGTTCTGGCACGGCTTGAGGCTGAACAGGTGGTTCCTTCCGCTGAGGCTGACCGAGTGACTCTGCTACGAAGAGTGACTCTTGATCTGACAGGCCTTCCACCTAGCGTGATTGAGGTAAACAGTTTTTTACAGGACACAGAGCCGGGGGCTTATCAGCGGGTGGTTGAGCGACTGCTGAAGTCACCACATTTTGGCGAGCGGTGGGGACGTCACTGGCTGGATTTGGCACGGTACGCAGACAGCACCGGCGGGGAGATGGATGAGCCGCGCAACATGTGGCGATATCGCGACTGGGTGATCGGTGCGCTCAACGGGAACATGCCGTTTGACGAGTTTCTAATTTGGCAACTTGCAGGCGATTTGTTACCTGACCGGACCGAAGCTCAGCAAATCGCGACCGGTTTTTATCGTTGCGGAGTTTATGACCGGCTGGCCGGAAACGGCTCGGATGAAATTGCCCGTCTGGAAACGGTCATTGATCGCGTCAACACGACCGGTTCGGTGTTTTTGGGCCTGACGGTTGGTTGTGCCCAATGCCATTCCCATAAATTTGATCCCATATCGGCAAAAGAGTACTACCAGTTGTTTGCTTTCTTTAACGACGTGGATGACATTTTTCAGGGACTTCCATCCAAAGCCGATCTGGCTTCTTACGAGGCGGCTCGCGCCCAGTTTCAGGTATTGGAGAAAGAGCTTGCTGAATACAAGGAGAAGGTAAAGGGTAAGATCAGGCGGTGGGAGCTCAATTTAACAGACGAGGACCGTAAGGGGTTGCCTCCGGCGGTACAGGTTGCGCTCCAAACAGCGGTTGAAGTGCGATCGGCCGAGCATACCAAGTTGGTAAACGCCCAGTTTTTTTTACAAGATCCGGGATGCCAGCAACGGTTAAAAGTCATTGGCAAACTTCAACACGATTTTCCTGAGAGAGTACTTACGCCTGTGATGCATCAACGCAAGGACTCACGGGACACCTTCGTGTATGGGAGGGGAGATTTCCATAGTCCAGGCAAGTCGGTTGTGCCAGGTATTCCCGCGGTATTAGCATTACCGACAGGAGAGGTCAGTTCCAAGCCACTGGCCAATCGTTTTGACCTGGCTCGTTGGCTGGTTGACCCAGATCATCCGCTGACAGCCCGTGTAACCGTAAACCGAATATGGCAGCGCTACTTTGGCCAGGGGATTGTCAGTACTGAAAACGATTTTGGCAGGCAGGGATCAGCACCTTCGCATCCGCAATTGCTGGATTGGCTTGCCCGTGAGTTTGTCGAGAGTGGCTGGAATGTGAAGGAACTGCATCGTCTCATTGTGCTTTCGGCAACGTATCGTCAGTCTTCAGGTTTGCGGAGCGACCTGGTAGAGCGAGACCCGGAGAATATCCTGCTGGCGAGGCAGGTTCGGTTAAGGTTGGAGGCCGAGATTGTGCGAGATACGTCGCTGGCGGCAGGTGGCCTATTGTGCATGAAGGTTGGTGGTCCAAGTGTTTTTCCGCACCAGGCAGACGGGGTGCTAGAGAGTCGGGCGAATCCAGTTCAGTGGACCCTCAGTCCGGGGCAGGATCGTTACCGCCGTGGTATGTATACTTACCACTGGCGGCTCACGCCGCATCCGTTTTTCCGGACATTCGATGCTCCTGAAGCGCTTGCGTCGTGTACACGAAGGTATCGTAGCAATACACCATTACAGGCACTGACGCTACTGAATGACCCAAGTTTTGTCGAAGCTGCAATTGGGATGGCAGACTGTGTGATTCGTGAGGTGCCTGATGACGACGTAGCACGACTCAACTACGCGTTTATGATTGGTGTCAGCCGTGAGCCAACGTCCGAGGAATTTTCGCTGCTGGAGGATTTGAGACAAAACCGCCTGCAGGAGTTTCGGCAGTTTCCTGAGCGGGCTGCCGAGTTGCTTGGTCAGTCGGCTGCCTCACAGGATCCTCCTGTCGATGGTTTTCAGCGGGCGGCCTGGGCAACTGTTTGCCGGGCCGTGCTTAACCTGGATGAATTTATTACACGACCATAAATCTTGTTGCTGGTCGACGATTAAAGTTGTATGAAATGAAATCGCAATCAAAAAATAACGACCTTTCAGCACGCCGGAAATTTTTTTACCGGGTTGGCCAGGGGCTTGGTGGAATGGCCCTGTCAACTCTCATGGGGCAGGGTAATTTGCAGGCCGCTCCTACGGGCCCACGGGTGGTTCATTTTCCGCCACGAGCCAAGAACGTCATTTACCTGTTCATGGTTGGTGGGCCCAGCAATCTGGATATGTACGATTACAAACCAGCGCTGGCCCGGTATGAAGGGCAGCCATTACCAACATCGCTGCAGCGGTTTCAGAAATTTGCCCAGATCAAGGAAAAGCAGCCAAAAATCCTGCCAACACCGTGGAAATTCACGCAGTGCGGCGAGACAGGACGTTACGTTTCAGAGTTGATACCCCACTTTCGTTCGATCGTCGATGAAGTGGCAATGGTTCAGACCGTGAAGACAGAAGAAACAGTACACCCTTTTGCTGAAATGTTGTTTAACACCGGGTACCGGGAATATGGCAAGCCATCGATTGGGGCTTGGGTCACTTATGGTCTGGGAAGCGAGTCGCAGGAGTTTCCAGCCTACATCGTTTTACAAAGTGGTTCACGTTTGCGCGCCAAAGGTGCAAATTTCACCAATGGATTTTTGCCACCCACCTACCAGGGAGTGCCTTTTCGTGATGCGGCCGACCCGGTATTGAATCTTTCTACTCCGGCAGGTATTTCTGAGGCTCATCAGCGGGATGTGGTTCACACGATTGGCCAGCTTAACAAGATTCGTGACCAACAAATGGGAGATCCTCAAATTGCGGCCCGTACCAGCGCCTACGAGCTGGCATTTCGGATGCAGCATGCAACACCTGAGTTGATGAGTTTGACGGATGAGTCAGCGACTACACTTTCCCGTTACGGTGCAGATCCCACACAGCCATCTTTTGCCCGCAACTGTTTGCTCGCTCGCCGCCTGGTCGAACGTGGTGTTCGATTTGTGCAGCTTTTCCACGGTGACTGGGATCACCACGCGAATTTGGCAGGCAGTTTGCCGGGGATTTGCAGACAGATTGACCAGGGGTGTGCGGCATTAATTTTGGACCTCAAGGAACGTGGACTACTCGATGAAACGTTGGTGATTTTTGCTGGCGAATTTGGCCGTACGTCTGTGGCCCAGAAGCAACAAAGTGGGCAAATTGGTCGTGACCACCATATCGAGGCGTTTCCTGTGTGGCTGGCTGGTGGGGGTGTTCGCCCAGGTTATACGTTGGGCCAGACGGATGAACTGGGGGTCTATGCGACCCAAGACCCCGTACACGTTCACGACTTGCATGCCACGATCCTGCACCTCCTGGGTCTGGATCACAAGCAGTTGACGTACCGCTTCCAGGGACGTGATTTCCGGCTTACCGATGTGTACGGAAATGTCATGAAAAAACTGCTGGCGTAAGGCACCCTCCCTGCGCGTATTTGAATGGGCCCTGTCTCGTAGACATGCGGGGCTAAGGACCCTCGCGCAACGAGCGAAAGTACTGCTCAGCATGTTCGCGGCGGGAGCGAGGAAGTCGCTCGTTGGTAAGCGGGTCGGCCGGCTCGGCACCCAGGCTGGCCATTTCTGCCTTGAGTTCTTCCAGTACGGTTCCTCGCACGTTGCCACCCTCGGTGAATCCGCCAAAAACAGTGGCACCACGCCCCGGTTTTTGACGCACCCGCGTATCGCGGAGATTGGTCACATTTTCTGTATCTGCTCTTGGACCCTGGCCCGTTCCTGTGCCCATTCCTGACCCCTTGCCGGTGCCGGTTCCCGCGCCTGCCTTGGTGCCTACGAGAGTGCCTGCATTGGTGCCCGCTTTAGTACCTGCTTTCTGGCATGCTTTACAGCCCGAACCCTGGCATTGCTTACATCCCATAGCAGATTTTGCCATTTCGAGCTCGTTCATCGCCGCATCGAGCATTTCCAACTCCTCCAAGTCCTGTTGCATCTGGGCGAGTTGTCCTGCCATTTGTCGCATGGCTTCGGCTGCCTGTTCAGGGTTACCTTGCTTCATCGATTGTTGCACTGTGGCCATGAGTTCGGACATTTTTTGCATAGATTGCGTCTGGGGTTGCTGGGAAGCAAGCTGGTCGAGTTTTTGTTGTAGTGGTCCCACCTTTGACATTTTGCCCAGGCGACGTTGCTCATCGATTTGTTTCCGAAGATTGTCCATGGCCTGTTGATGGGCATTTGCGGAGGCGGTTATTTTTTCCTGCATCTGTGCCAGTTGCTTTTGCAATTGGCCTTTTTGTTCCTCGGTCAGATTGCCTTCGGCAATTTGCTTTTGGAGTTCTTCGGCCTGTTGGACTGCTTCCTTAAAGTTACCGTGTTTGATGGCATCTGCAATTTTGTTGAGGGGTCCTTGGCTAAGATTTTTAAGTTTGTTGAACTGTCGTTTTAATGCATCTTTCCCACCGACTTGTTGCCGACGTTTTTCGAGCATTTTTCCAAGATCGTTTAATTTCACGACTGCTTTCGCACGGGTGGTTTCTTTTTCCTTGCCAATTTCCAGGGAACGTT
Organism: Pirellulales bacterium; assembly: GCA_022448345.1. Classification (GTDB taxonomy): domain Bacteria; phylum Planctomycetota; class Planctomycetia; order Pirellulales; family Lacipirellulaceae; genus JAKVCB01. The sequence continues at coordinate 39,548 of JAKVCB010000017.1, read as the reverse complement.
TTTCAATTTCTTTAAGGATTCCCTCGGCATCTTTGAGCCCCCGGTTTTCTAGCAATTTGCGTTTCGCCGCAATTTTCTTGCGGAGAGATTCCACCGATTGTTTGACCTGTTGTGTCGTCTCTTGCGGATCCAGATAACTGGTCTTGCTGGTTGCTTCACGATTACCCACAAAGATCGCAAGACAGAATGCAAGCAGTATGGGTATCAAGGGCAGCCAGGCACGGTGGGTGACCTGTAAACGAAATCTCTGGCCAATATCAATGCGACTGGCGGCGCGAATCGCATCGTTCATCACAGCTTGGCCAGCTTCCGTTTCTTGTTCTACTGCTGACAACAACAGGCTGCTCGCAACACGTTCCCGGAGGTTGTACCGTTGGTCGATCTCAATGGCAGTCTCCAGCGTGCTGTGCCGAGAAAAAAAAGTCCATCCGAGTGCGGTAACGACTCCTGTAATTCCAGCTCCGGCCAGCCAGCCAGCTGCCCAAGACGTGGGCAGCGGTGCGATCACCAAGATTTTCGGTAGTGCAATCGCTCCAGTGGCGACAAGAAAACTGAAAAACAGACATCCAATCAATCTATGGACAAACTGCTCACAGACTAACCGGCGGCGCGCTTGAGCGACTTGTTTTTCGAGTGGATTCATTACCTGCTTTCTTTTCCGCAATTGGTTGAACGTCTGGTTTCAGCCAGAAGGGATACCGAAGGTTCCATGGATTATACTCTTAGAAGGTACTTCTGGCACGGCATCCCCAGTGTCACCACCATCCAAGTGAGTACAAAGTGTCCCCCTGCAGTTGCCTTGACAAAAATAGTCTCGAATTGCACGATTTGCATAGTCGCTCTCCGTGGCATCAGGCATGAAAAAGTATGGCTCCAGATCAAAACAATTCGTACACTTTGCCTTCACCCGTTGATCGGCCTGGGGTGGATGTTGTGATTTACGATGGTGCGTGCCGCATGTGCCAGGGACAAATGCGGCGGTTACACCGGTGGGATCGTCACGACCGCCTTGCGTTTATTTCGCTTCATGCGCCCGAAGTTGGCCAGCGCTGGCCCAATTTGCCTCACGAGCGGCTCATGCAAGAAATAGCCGTGGTGACTCACAGCGGGCACCAGTTTTGGGGACCCGCAGCGATTCGGTATTTCACCCGCCGCTTACCCACACTTTGGTGGATCATGCCATTGCTGCACATTCCTGGCAGCATGTTGTTGTGGCGGCACCTCTACCGCTGGGTAGCACGTAACCGCTATAGGTTCTCCGGCACTGCCGAATGCGCCGATGCTGCTTGTGCATTGCACCGTTAACGGCAGCAACTTGACATGGGTTCTTGGCCAGTCGTGACCAACCGATAACGCAACACGAACCAAGAAAAACGGTACCCGTTGGTTGAAGATCTTGCTTGAAAGCAATGTTTCGAGGCTACCTACTGGTATCCATCCGACTTCTCAGGGAATTGCCCTTCCCGTACTTCATCCCGATATTGAGTAACTGCTCGGGAAATATCACTCTTGAGGTCAGCGTACGCCTTCACAAACTTGGGTATATAGCCACTAGTGATTCCCAGTAGGTCATTAAGAACAAGCACTTGCCCGTCGCAATGTGGCCCAGCACCAATCCCGATCGTTGGGATCGAAACCTTTTCGGTAATGACTCGAGCCACTTCGTTTGGAATGCACTCTAGCACCATGGCAAAGGCGCCAGCTTGCTCGGCAGCCGTTGCGTCGGCTATAAGTTGTTCGCGATTACGTTGTACGCGATACCCTCCAAGTTGGTGGACATTTTGGGGACGCAGGCCGCAATGAGCCATCACTGGAATACCAGCTGCTACGAGGGCTGCAATGGTTTCAGCCTGGTCAGTCCCTCCTTCGAGCTTTACGGCCTGGCATCGCGTTTGTTTGAGAATCCGTCCCGCATTCTCGATAGCTTTGTGATTACCAAGGTGGTAGCTCGGAAATGGCATGTCGACAATAACCAGGGCATGTTCCACAGCGCGTCCGACCATCTCGGCATGGTAAATTATTTCGTCGAGCGTGACGGGCAAAGTTGTTTCGTGCCCCTGGACGACCATCGACATGCTGTCTCCGACAAGAATTCCCTCGATTCCTGAACTGTCGACCAATTGGGCCATCGTGTAATCGTAAGCGGTTAGCATCGAAATGCGGTGCCCCTCGACTTTCATCGACGAGAATTCTGGGACGGTGATGCGACGGCTTGAGGGCATGGAAAATAGTGTGCACGAGGTAATTCAGAGGTGTTTTCTATCTGGATTGTCTACCGTAGTGGCCTGGCTGGCAACTCCTGCTGGTTTCTGAGGCCGGTTCAGGTTAGGTTTAAAGGAACCATTCGAGCTGGCCCGGCTTGGGGCCTATGGCTTGGGGGACCATTTTTTTGGGAAATCGGTGCAGAGCAAGCTATCCAGACCAATGTTGCGATATTTCAATTTTTCGTTGGGTCAATACTGGCAACAAATCTTTTTTTTGCCCAGTGGGGTGCTAGGGTCCCATATTGCAACTGGCTTGGGCCTGGGTTCTCCGGTGGCGACCTGGTGGTGTGTGCTAACCCTCTTCTCTGTTGCTTTGGCTCAGCCCGTCGAGGTGAACAACGCACCTCAAACAAAGTATATGGATATCAAGGGCCGCATCCATTCTTTCAATGCCAAACGGATCAACGTTCTTACCGAGGACCAACAGGCCTGGCAAGTCGAACTTACGGAAGACACAGTTGTTGAGGTGAAAGGTAAAGCAAGTGCGGCATTGTTGCAGCCACAGCTGCATGTACGTTTCCACGCCGAAGTCAATGATCGCGCCATGACCGTTGTGCCGGTCAAGAAGATGACCATTTTTTCACCGCGCAAGTTTTTTCAGCCAATGATAGAAAAGTCTACGGACCAAGGTAAAACAACCCAATCGAGTGAAACCGAACAGTCAAACGATCAGGGTACAAGTTCTGCTACGGCTCAGAGCCAAGCGGAACCAACCCAAGAGACAGAAATGCGGAGTGACGATCAGACAAACAAACCCACATCTGCTGAACGGCGTCGCCGTCGTCGTGATCGTTCCCGAGCCAAAGTGGAAAAACCTGGTACACGTTACTACATTGCTGGTATCCTCAAAAGTTTCCAGCCGAAAAAAGGCCGTTTTGTCGTTGATGTCGGGCAGGCGGGAGCAATTCGAGGAAGCGTAGCTGCTGATGTGGTTGTCGAAGTCGATTTGACTTCTCACCAGTTTGCACGGCCAGGGGATCAAATTCTGGCAGATATTGGTTATACCGACTATGGAGAATCTGGCGGCCAGCGGCGACCACCAGGACGGCCGCAACAAGGTGCGGCAAGGAAGATTTCTATCACGCTAGCCGACCCAACTAAAGATCAACGATTGCCTGAGGGACGTGATAAGAAAAGTCGGTCGGACAGGCGCCGTTAGTGACGGAAGGTCACTGGTTGCTCTGAATTTTCACCAGCCCTATAATGAACGGCTCGATTTTTTCAACGTGAAACGTAAAACGTGAGAAGAGGCAGGCGATGACAGGAGTAAACTTTGCCTGTCTAATCTTTGCCGGTCTAGTGGTGGAACGATTATAACAGAGCATACGGAGGATAAAGATTTGTCTATTCGAGTTGCGATTAACGGTTTTGGTCGAATTGGGCGTTTGACATTCCGCAATTTACACGCCCGTTCCAGTGAGTTTGAGGTCGTAGCGATCAATGATCTGACCGATAATCAAATGCTCTCAACGCTACTGAAGTACGACAGCACTCACCGTCGTTTTCCAGGGACCGTCGATTACGATCCAAAGCATCTCATTGTCGATGGAAAGCAGATTCGCGCCATGTCAGTTCGCAATCCTGCCGAGTTGCCTTGGGGAGATCTTGGCATTGATGTGGTTGTTGAGAGTACAGGTATCTTCATAAATCGTTCAGATGGTGGAAAGCCGGGATACGATACCCATCTTAAAGCAGGGGCCAAACGGGTGGTTCTTAGTGCTCCGGCAAAAGATGGTGCTGACCTGACCTGTGTCTTGGGTGTTAACGATGACCAACTCAATCCCGACTTGAAATGCATTAGCAATGCCAGCTGTACGACCAATTGCCTGGCACCGGTGGCCAAGGTTCTTCATGAATCATTCGGTCTGGAAAAAGGTCTGATGACGACCGTTCATGCCTATACCAATGATCAACCAACTCAAGACCAACCGCACAAGGATCCCTATCGGGCTCGAGCTGCGGCGCAAAATATTATTCCAACAACAACTGGTGCTGCCGAAGCAGTGGGGTTGGTGATACCTGAATTGCAGGGGAAGTTGAGCGGCATTTCTCTACGCGTTCCTGTTTTGACAGGGAGTGTTGTCGATCTGACTGCGTTGGTCAAGAAAAACGAAGTTAGTGAGGACGAAATTAACACTGCCATGAAGCAAGCTGCAGATGGGCCGCTAAAGGGCGTGCTTTGCTACACGGAAGATCCAATCGTATCAAGCGATATCATTGGCGATTCACACAGCTCGATTTTTGCCGCAGATTTCACGCAAGTGATATCCGACAACATGGTCAAAGTGGTGAGCTGGTATGACAATGAGTGGGGATACAGTAGCCGAACGGCTGATTTGATCGCACGAATTGGTCAGTTTTAGTTTGAACACGGTGCGCGCGAGCTGCTGAGCGGGCAAGGCTGTCCTTCTTGTCCGGCTGTTCAGCGGAGAATTACCGGAGCATCCGTTGCCTGCCAGTCAGGCTTGATTTGGTTGGGCATCCGGGGCTCGAGCAAACTGGGTGCGCCCGGTCTGGCGATTGCCCAGTCATTTTCCATTCTGACAGGTATTGATTTCGGAAAGCTTGCCGGTTGCAGTACGATATGGTCGAGGATTTTCGTGGGACCCTCAAGCGACGTGGCCATCAAACGGACCCAGAACTCAACTGGCCGACTGGTCGGCAACGTTTCGGGAAGTGGTAAGCGGAAGTGTAGCGCCTGTTTTCGTGATGAAGGTATCCAAGCGTTTTGCACCTGATCGCTGTCGAAATCCCACTGCAAGTCGTGCAGCGATCCAGTTGGCTCTTGCGGGTCACGTAACATCAATGAAACGGTTCCCGTGAAGTCTGTAGATTCTTGATTCGCAGCTAGTGGTGTGATGGTGATGTTCAGTTGCTCTCGATTGGCATCCAGGTCAACTTCTAGCAGCATATTGGTTGGTTGAAATGAGGTGTAGGAAACCTCTGGGTCTACAATGGGAACAACAGGTTGTGGTGTTTGTAGTAGCTCGAGTTTTTCACCATCCCAGGCCGCTTCGAAAGTTCCCTGGATAGTGTGGTTGTTTAAATTTGTGCCCGTTTGCTTCGAATCTGTCTGTTTTCCTTTTTTTAAGGCTCTATTCCAGGGAATCTCTAGCTGCCTGTCAGTGGGTTCTTTCGATAGCGGACTGGAGAATTCAGCGGTTTCGGTAGCCTCTGCGATGGTCGGGCTTGGCACAACGGTGATCCAGGGAGGAAAGTCAGGCTCTACCGATGGAGCGGCCAGGTGATTGTTTGACAGTTGTCGGTCCGGTGTGGGCTTTTTTGCCGGTTCGGCTGCTGTCTCCATCGAGGCTGAGTTCGCACTATGGAGATCGGGTGACCGCGGAGAGGTGTTTTCTGGTAGGTCAGGTGTATCCGGCACACCAAGTTGCGGGACCACGGGGACTTCAACTTCTTGTATTTCCAGATCGACCGAATCAAGAATGTCGCGCTGCGAATTGGCGGGATTTGAATTGTTTAAGAGCGATCGCTCGGGGCGAATTGTCTCATCAGGCTGTACTGGTGAAGGGAGTTCCAATGTTTCCCTCACCTCTTGTATTTTTAGGGTTTTGGCTTTAGCCAAAGATTGACGGAGCGTTTCATTTTCACAACGAAGTCGACGAACTTTTGCCTGGTATTCCATCAAGTAGTCTTCCAGGGCATAGATCTGGTCTTCCTGCCAGCGGAGTTCGCGTTCAATTACGTCAGTCTTTGGGCCACCGTGACAGCCCGAGAGCAAGCCACATATCAGGGGAGTAAAAATACAAATCGATTGACGTAGGGAGTACAGGTTCCACACGACGTGTCATCACAGTAAGAGGGTGGACGAAAAAGATTCTAAGACAAGTAGCACTTCGACTTGGCGTCGAACGGGCCGTAACTAGAAGATCAACCGAGATACGTCAATTGCAAGTCGGGTGACAGCACCGCCAGCGTCGATACCACGATGGGCAATCGTTACAGGAGACCAATAAGTGACGGAGCAACGATTCGTGGCAGGACCGGTTGAAAGGCCAAGGGGCTATCAGCCTGCCGCAGGCATACTACTGACAACTTTGTCGATAATGTTGTATGCATGCGCTTCCTCAGCTGACATGAAGTGATCTCTGTCGGTATCACGATCGATTTGTTCCAGCGATTTGCCGGTGTGATTGAACAAGATACGGTTCAGTTTTTCCTTGGTTTTCTTGTACTCATTGGCGTGGATCATGATATCTTCGGCCGTTCCTTCCATTCCGGCTGACGGCTGATGAATCATGATGCGGCTATTGGGTAGTGCGTGCCGCTTGCCTTCGGCACCGGCTGAAAGAAGAACGGCACCCATCGAAGCACACTGTCCCATGCAGTAGGTAGCGACATCGCAAGTGACAAACTGCATCGTGTCGTAAATTGCCATCCCAGCCGTCACGCTTCCACCCGGAGAATTGATGTAGAGGTGGATATCAGCTTTGGGATCGTCTGATTGCAGAAACAACAGCTGGGCCACAAGGCTATTGGCAACTTCGTCGTGGATGCCCGAGCCGAGCATGACGATACGGTCGGCAAGGAGACGACTGTAGATATCCATCGCCCGCTCTTCGCGGCCGCTTTTTTCAATGACGTAGGGAATTAGGGGCATGGTCCGGTTGGCTCAACGAGTGAATACGGGGAGAAAACTCAGGAGAGAGTTATTCGCAGTGGTCCTGGCTGGTAAAAGCCTGTCGTCGCCTACTCTTCTTCATCCTTTTCAACGGATTGCTTGGTCAGGATGTCGTCGACAACACCAAACTTCTGGGCTTCTTCGGCGTTCATATAAAAATCGCGGTCACACGCCTTGGCAATTTCGTCGACATCCTTGCCTGTGTGGTGGGCGAGGATCTCATTGAGTGCGCTACGAGTTTTTATGATTTCATCGGCTTGAATCTCGATATCGGAGACCTGTCCACCGACACCACCATGGGGTTGATGAATCATGATCTTGGCATGCTGAAGTGAAAATCGTTTATCTTTCTCACCCCCGGCCAGGAGGATGGCGCCTCCGCTCGCTGCCAGGCCCACACAATAGGTAGCAACAGGGCAAGATATCATTTGCATCGTATCGTAAATGGCAAGGGTTGCAGTAACACTCCCGCCCGGCGAGTTGATGTAGAAGTGGATATCTTTCCGGCGGTTTTCACTCTGCAGGTAGAGCAGTTTCATTACCAGTTCGTTCGCATTACCGTCGTAGATTTCTCCTTGCAGGAAAATAATACGGTTTTCAAGTAGCAAATCGCCCAAGGTCATTTGCCGCTGGCGTTGATAGTCCCGCATGGCTTGAGCTGCCGGGTGGCTTACGGGAGAAGCGACACTCGATCCTAATGCGGAGAAGTCACTCATCGTTCGGTCCTTCCTTCATTTCACTCACCCTCTTTCAGCCCCGGCCACTTCGAGGTGGCCGCTTGGTGCGAGAAAGGGTGGGTAACATACTTGATATATATTTCTTGAAATGAACCCAAAGTAAGTCATGCTACCGAGAACTTGCAACAAAACGCGCCCAGTCTCGTAACGTCAACCTGCAGAGCTCAGTTTGACCAAATCCTATTCAGATTCCTTGGTTTCGTCCACCGACGTTTCCGTGACATCGGGGATCGCAGTCCCACCCCCCCCGGCTGCCATCTGAATGGCTTCGTCAGTTGCTTTGGTGGGCACATAGTCTTCGTCCTTGAATTTGGCTGCGGCCTGAACGAGTTCAAGAACCTTTCGCTCGATAATTTGATTTCGCAGTACGTCCATCATGCCCCGCTTTTCAAGCTGGGCTCGTACTCGGCGGGGAGACTCTCCGCTTTGCAATGCGATCAGGCCTACTTCCTTTTCGTAGTCGCCCTGTTCGACGTCAATTTTTTCCTCTTCCGCGATCTTTTCAAGAATAAAATGCTCTTTAAGCGCCGTTGCGGTTGAGGCAGTACTGTTCTGTTTTAATTGGTTTTCCCGGGCACGAATTTCAGCCTCGCTGAATCCGCTACGCTGCAATTCCATCGTCGCCCGTTCCAATTCGCGACTGCTTTGGCGTTGCAACAGGCCTGGCGGCAATTCCCAGTCAGCGCTTTTGGTCAGTGACGCGGTAATTTGCTCGCGGGCCAGTTGTTGCTGACGGTACTCGAGTTGGCGTTGGAGGTTTTCTTGTACTGCGGTACGAAGGTCTTCCTCTGATGGGTAGTTGCCGATTTCCTGTAAGAACTCTGGTGTGAGCTCAGGGAGTTTGAGAGTTTTTGCTTCGAGGACCTCAAATTCTACGGAGACCTTCTCGCCACGCAACGCTTCATTCGGTGCGTCTTCGGTGAGAGTGATTTCAGCAGACCGCTTTTCTTTGGCCTTCACGCCGGCAACGAGGTCTGCGAATCCTTCCAGTTTGCCGTCGATGAAACTAAGTGTGGGACGTACGCGGACGATTTGTTCCTGCTCGGCAGCCACCTGTTTGCCTGCCGAAGTTGATGTGATGTTAACCGTTAGATAATCACCGTCGCCGACTTCGCCGTCGTAAGGAACCAACTGTCCAAAGCGGGCAAGCATTTGCTCCAGTTGTTGGTCGATATCCTTCTCGCTAAAATCGTGGGACGGACGTCGAAGTTCCATCCCCTTCCAGTTGGGTACGTCAAAATCAGGTCGGACTTCGAGGCGAAACTCGAACGTCATTGGACCCTCTTGGGGGACTTCCACCGCGCTAAGGTCTAAATCTGGTTCACCAATCGCCGCCAACTTTTGCTCTTCGCTAATCTGGCTCAAGCTGTCCATGAGCAAAGAGCCTTTGATCTGCTCGGTGACGTCTTGACGAAAGCGCCCCTCGACCACCTTGCGGGGAGCCCGCCCGGTGCGGAATCCCGGTACTGCGGCGGTCGCCATCATTTCGCTGAATGCGTCGTCCAGATAGCGGTCAATGTCGTCCCGCGAAATGGTTACGGTAATATGCCGCTCGCAGGCCGACGGGCTCTGGATTTCCACTGCTAGATCAAGTTTTTCGGGGGATTCATCACCGGAACCACCGTCATCGGCGAGACCTTTTCCAGACTCGACATCGTCGAGTTGATCGCCTTCGATTTGGTCTGTGGACATCGACGAAACTTTCTATCCGCATTCACGGATGTGGGCACCAGAATTAAAAAAACGGCCTGCGCCCTCCCGTGCCAAGATTCGCGGGCCTCATTCTATTCAAGAGCGGGTGATGGGATTCGAACCCACGACAACAACGTTGGCAACGTTGTGCTCTGCCAACTGAGCTACACCCGCATAGCTTCTTACCTGAACACTACCTCGAATGAAGGGTTGACAGCATCGCCGGGTTTCCTGATTTCCGGCACCCTGATCTCCAGAATCCCAATTATAAGGCCACGATCTGGATCAACAAAGACCCCCGCCGCCAAATGACGGATTATAAGCCCGAGGTACACCCATTCAAGGGCAAATGCGTATTATGTTAAGGTGGAAGTTGTTATTTCCTTGATATACCGCTGAACTTATGGACCATCAACATGCTCGACTCCCATTGGGTCGCTTCGACACTTGCTGTTTGTAGTTTAGCGACTTCCGGCCTATTTGCGGAGACGGTTGCTCCGGAGCCGACCAATCGTCTAGCCAGCGAGACCAGTCCTTATCTGTTGATGCACGCGCACAATCCGGTGGATTGGTTTCCCTGGGGTGAGGAAGCATTTGCAAAGGCACGCCAGGAGAAAAAGCTTGTTTTCCTGTCGATTGGCTATTCCAGTTGTTATTGGTGTCATGTCATGGAGCGTGAATCCTTCATGAATGACGATATCGCAAAATATCTCAACGAACATTTTATTTGTATCAAGGTCGACCGCGAGGAAAGGCCTGATATCGATGATCTCTACATGACCGCATTGCAGATCTATTTCCAGCTGGTTGGTTCGCCACAGGGTGGGGGGTGGCCACTCTCCATGTTTCTCTTACCAGGTGGTGATCCCGTCTTCGGTGGCACCTATTTTCCTCCCCGGAGTCAGGGGGGACGCCCAGGATTTCTAGAGGTACTCAAATTTATTCAGAAGACCTGGGAAAACAGTCCGGACAAATTGCGCCACGATAGCCAAGCGCTTGTGAAAGTGGTTCGCCAGAATTTTGAGCAGGTGGGATCGGATGCTCTGGATCAGCCATCGCGCTGGACCCGCAAGCCAATCGACGATGCGTTACGGGTCCTCGGCGAGCAATTCGATCCGGAATATGGTGGGTTTGGCTATGTGGCCCGTAATCCACAGCGACCCAAGTTTCCCGAACCGTCCAACCTGCTATTTTTGCTTCAAATTGCTCGAGCCGACAACCCTGAGCAAGCCAACGATGCGCAACGCATGTTGTGCCTTTCGCTTGAGAAAATGGCACAGGGTGGTATTTATGACCATCTCGGTGGTGGGTTTCACCGCTACAGTACCGATCGTTACTGGTTGGTTCCTCATTTTGAAAAAATGTTGTACGACAACGGTCAGCTGGCGACTGTTTACAGTGAGGCCTACCAACTGACACAGCGGGAAGATTTTGCAAGAGTGGTTCATGCTATCCTGAATTTCGTACTGGCAGAGATGACCAGCGATGAAGGTGGTTTTTACGCGGCGCTCGATGCCGAAACGGATGAGGAAGAAGGTAGATTCTACGTTTGGACCACCGCAGAGATGAGTGACCTACTTTCCGACGCGCAACTGGCCTGGCTAGATGAAGTCTATGGCACCAGCGGAGAACCGGTCTTCGAAGGCAATCATGTCCTGTTGCTCCGTGAGCCGCTCACTACATATGCGACTCAGCAAGGTAAAAGTGTCTCTGAGTTGCTTGCCGAGTGGGAGCCAATCAGGTCAAAACTCCTGGCAACGCGCGACCAGCGCGAACGACCACTGACCGATACCAAAATCCTGACTGCCTGGAATGGGATCATGATCAGCGGATTTGCCGATGCTGGCCGGATTCTCAACGAGCCAAAATATCTTGTTGCCGCTACCCGCGCAGCCGATTTATTGTGGGCGAAGCTGCGGCAATCAGACGGCCGGTTGCTGAGAACTTATCGAGCGGGAGAGGCCAAGCTAAATGGCTATCTTGATGATTACGCTTTCTTTGTGAATGGTCTTCTGGCACTCTACAAGGCAACCGGGGATCCAAAGTGGCTTGATCGAGCTGACCAACTCACCCGCAAGCAGATCGAGCTTTTTTGGGATGATCAGCGAGGTGGCTTCTTCTTCACATCTCATGACCATGAAGCACTCTTCGCACGGGGGAGAAAGCAGGTGGATGGGGCTTTGCCGTCGGGTAATTCCATCTCGGCGGAAAATCTGCTGCTCTTGGCAGAGGCGCTCAATCGTTCGGATTATCGAGAGAAAGCTGCCGGGACAATTGCCGCAGGTCTTCCAACCCTTGACCGGGCACCAGCGGCAGCCCCCCGTTTGACGGGTGCGCTTCACCGATATCTCGCGACGGAGAATCAGGCTCCTTAACTTGTTCGCCCATTTTAAGGCTCTCGGGTTTGCCGACACTTGGGGGGTGTCTGGGCAGGGATGGTGGTTACCTGGGCCGGCCTTGTGGCAACGGTTCTGGCGATCGAGATATGCGCCCTGCGTTTCCCGAAGCCTCTTCTGATGGGTGGGAAATCGCTTGTCTCATGCCCATGCTAGTACTTCCAGACCTCGCGAATTGCTTCGGCCAGTTCCAAAGGACGGCTTAGTAACTGGGTAAAGCTCAGGGCAATTAGCACGGCCGCAGTTGCAAAAAAGCTGATCGCGCGGGGGTTCGATTGTACTCGAATTACCGACAGCTTTTTTGCCATCAGGGTCGCCAAACAATGCCATCCGTCGAGACTCTGATGGCCACCGCTGCTCGCCAGCGAAACATTCCGCATGATAGAAAAACTATCGAGGTGTAATTGGATCCCAAGCTTTGGAATCGTCAGACTGTCACCAGCCCAGCGTGCGTTGGAATCCAATTCTGATGCGACCTCAGCCAAGACAGGGTGCAATTCTTCGGCACTAATATTGTAGATCACAAGTCGTGGTCGCGCCAGCAAACCAAAGAGCCAAACCCAGAGCCAATAGAACGAGAGGAGTAACAACCATACGTAATTGCCCATTTCTACCACGGCCGCTTCGGGCCGAAAGAGTTCCAGCGGTCCAACAAGCATGACTCCCGACAACGCCAATCCCAAAGTTGCCAGATCGCTGCTCCCGGAGGTTATTAGTGGTTGACGTCGCAGATTCAACAAGCCAAGTAACAACAGGTATGCGGCCAGGGGAACTGCCGCAATGGTGAGGCGTAGGGGGTCCAAGTGTGATTCCAATTCATTCTTAGGAAAATGTAATGCCGATTATTCCAGGTGGTCTTGAAAATCTTTCAACTCTCGGGCGAGCTTGATCTGGGCTGTCTGTTGGTTGCACCGTAACCGTTGGTAATACAATCTGGTTGCAAAGGCGTCGAGCACGGCAAAGAAGATAATCAAGGCACACGCCAAAAAGAGGGTACACAGGTAGATTGTGAACGGTACCGGCCGGATTGGGACAAGAGGGTGAATCGCAATTGCTATCCCGAGAAGTCCAATTAATCCACTTGCCATCATCCGGCGATAGTACTGCGAGTTGGCGAACCGGCGGGCGTGATCTTCCAGTCCACTTGCAAATTTTACCCGTTCCCTGGCGCGGCGATGGGAATTTATCAGTAACCCCGATAATCCCAGAAGCAATAACGCAAAGATGTTGGTAGCGAGCACGTTGGGGCACCGAGGGTTTGTGGGTTGCACCGCGTGACCGAGGGGATCGCAAAACTAGTTGAGACTATTTAACCATTCATACACAACCCAGCCCACTTTTGCCAGCGAGGCGCCTGAGCAATGTCGTGGTGTGTCATCTTCAGTGTGCCAATACGGATAGTCAAAATCGATGATGTCGCAGGTTGGGATTTTTGCATAATTATGTAGTGGCAAATGATCATCCCGAATTAGGTGCTTTGGTTTGGCAATGAATTCTTTGACACCCAAACGCCTGGCAGTTGCCCAAATTTGCGCAACCAGTGGGCGGGTGTCGCGCCATTGGACACTATTGCGCTCCTGATAAATTTGCAATTCGGCATCTCCCACCATGTCCAACAGGACGCCCCATTGATAGGGATGTGCAGGGGGGTTAGCAATATATTGCCGGGCGAACCATTCACTTCCCAGGAAATAACGATCCCCCCGACGATCACTAAAGACAAACTCTTCGCCATCAAACAGTACGAAATCAACACCGTAATTCCCGTCCAATTCGGGCATTAAGTGGGCGAGTTCCATCAGCACTGCCGTGCCACTACCACCATCGTTAGCCCCCACGAATTTTCCATTTTTACGGCGATTCGGATCGGGATCTTGATCTGGGAGTGGGCGAGTGTCGTAGTGTGCGCAGAGTAGAATCCGGCGATCTCTTTGGGGGTGCCAACGCACAATCAGATTAGCCATTGAGACTGGGATGCCCGTTTGCGGATTTTTGGCACGAAATCGTTGCCGAGTTACTTGCCCTCCGAGTTGTTCAAAATGGTTTACCAACAGTTGCTGTTGTCGAGCCATTCCTGGTGACCCGCTATACCGCGGACCAAGATCACAAATTTTCTCCAGGTAGCCGGCGACCCGTACGGAGTTGAGTGGGTTTTGGAAGGAGTCCTCGGCAACAGCAGGCCAGCTAAGCCCGAGGGATAGCACCACTGCCAGTGATGCTAGCACTAGTGGCAGGGGGCTTTTAGAATCCAGCATGGGTTGGCCTGTCATCGTTAGCGTATCGTTTCCCATCGGTTCACACGGGTTAGCGAAATGGATAGTGCTACTGACCATTCTACGGTGATCGAGAGCGGCGAGCGAGTGGGTTCTTCTTGCGGTGGTTATTAAGCCCTGATTAATCTGTTGGTCTTTCAGCTTATTTCTTAGAATCTCATTTGAAGTTCTACGGTTTAAGTTCCACTTGCCCGGTTGTAAGTTCCACTTGGCTGCTTTCCCCAGCGGAATTGCGGCGTTTTTGCGTGGGAGGAAAACGATGCTCCACGATCCCTACCAGCGTGTTCAGCAAATAATCACCTTGCAGCGTGACACGGTGGAACGCTGGCACCACTGCGAGTTGGACAATTCCTATGATGGGTTGCTGTGGGTCATCTGCCGACAGCACCAATACAACTTTCTGCTGTGGCATGAAGAAGATATTGCCCGCAGTGGTGACGTCGGGGATGTTCGCGTGGCCGAGGTTAAAAGAGCGATCGATGGCTATAACCAGCATCGCAACAATTGGATCGAACGAATCGACGAATCACTTATTCAGGACCTGGTGGCTCAGGAGGTTCGCCCGCAGACGGATGCCCGGCTAAATACGGAAACTCCTGGAAGTGCTATCGATCGACTCTCGATTATGTCACTGCGGATTTATCATCTGAAAGAACAACTTAGTCGTCCCAATGTAGATCAAGAACATTGTGACAAAGTCAGGGAGCGAATTAGCCGCTGTGAACTTCAGACGAAAGACTTGTCAGAATCGCTTGCAGAACTTCTGGAAGACATCTTTTCAGGTAGGAAGCTGCTAAAAGTGTACCGACAAATGAAGATGTACAACGATCCCACCTTAAACCCATATCTCTACAAATCGAAGCGCCTTGCCGGGTAAGCACCCGTTGGAAAATTTGGTCATCACCTCACGCAATATGTTGCAAAGTGGATTCACAGATTGCAACGGTTTCAGTCATTATGGGTCATCCTGCCCACAGTTTTTCACTATTTGCCCCAACGCCTTCGGATGCGGCGACTCAGCATCGCATCGTGCAGGTGATTACACCATCCCGTTATTCGGGTGCCGAACGCGTTCTGGCGCGACTTGTACCCCAACTGGAAGCCCGTGGTCATGCGTTGCATTCGGTTTGCAACCGTCTCAGTCCTGCAATTGCTGAATTTCGTGCTGCGGGGCTTGCGATTGAGCCTGTCGCAATAGGTGGGAAGGCCAACTTGTTGGCTCCCCAGGTCTTGCAGAGAGTCGCTCAACGGTATCGAGCCGATTTTTTTCACACGCACTTGTCATCAGCGAGTTGGTGGGCAGGTTGGTTGGAAAAATTCGGTGGGATTCCCTCGCTCGGGCATGTCCATGGATTTACATCGGCGATCTGGCACCGGTCGCAGAAGCACCTGGTAGCGGTTTCGGCAGCGGTGAAAATGCATCTTGTTGAGCAGGGGATTCAAGAAGATCGTGTCACGGTGATCCACAACGCAGTCGACCCCGACGATATTCAGCCCCGGCGGTTACCTCTGCGAGTACGTGAGGAGCTGGGCGCCGGGCCGAAGACTCCAGTGATTGGCTGTTTTGCGCACTTGTCTCCCAAGAAAGGTTGGGCAGACCTTTTCCGTGCGATTCCAATGGTGCTTCGCTCGTTCCCAGAAACGCAATTCTGGTGTGTTGGCGAGGGACCGCTTCGAGAGGCACTGCTGGCCGAAGCGGACCGAGAGGGATTCATGCGTCAGCTGCGGATGACAGGTTTTCGACGCGATGTAGCCGATTTGATGCGAGCCGTTGATATTGTGGCCTTGCCTTCGCATCGGGAGCCCTTGGGGCTAGTTTACATTGAGGCAGGCTTGCTTGGCCGTCCTGTGATTGGCTGTACCACCGGCGGAGCCCCAGAGGTCGTTGAGCACAACGGAAATGGCTTGCTGGTGCCGCCAAAAACTCCACAGGCACTGGCTACGGCGATGATGACGCTACTGGACAATCGCGGGGATGCGGAGGCCTTGGGGCGACGAGGGCGGGAGCGAGCCCGTGCTGATTATTCGTGGGCTGGGTATTTAGACCAACTCGAAAAGGTTTATGCACGTTTTGACGAATAGCGATTGTCAATGGTAAGGAGAATAGGGTGAAAACGTTGCTGGGGGGTGTGTCTTGCCTGTAGCAACTCCTGTTGAAGTGGTAGGCGTTCGTTTCAACCACAGCGTCGAAATGTATCTGCGGTGAGCAAACGGTCACAAGCTTCAGCGACCATCGCAACGGAAATTTCCCGCATGGCCGAATTGTTTGTATTCCGCTGGTGTTGTGAGGGACCTTTGTCGAAGCGAACTTGGAGACAGGCGTTTTTTGGCCCGTAGGCACCACACCATTTGGCACGACTGGGACCGTGCAAGCTAATTGCGGGTGTCCCTACTGCAACTGCCAGATGCATTGGGCCAGTATCGGAACCAATAAAAAGTCTTCCTCTGCGCGTCAGGGAAGCAAGTTCGGTGATGGAGGTCGCCGGTGCCATGATTGCGGTGCCGGCACTTTCGGCAGCAATCGTTTTCGCCAATTCCTGTTCCCCGTCTCCAGCCCAAACAACAATGCTTGGTAACTGATGTTTGCGCATCAGGTGTCTGGCAACCTGCCCGTACCTCTCGGCAGGCCACAATTTCGAGGGCCACCCTGCACCTGGATTGACAATGGCGAACTGCTGGTTGGCGAACTTCGCAGAACGGAGGAAATTCGCGATGGATTGGATGTCTTGTTCTTGCTCAGGTACATCAAAATTTACCTTAGGCGATTCGATTCCAAATGGCCTAAGCATGCCCAAATAATGGTCAATGACATGTTCTCCACCTGGCTCGACCAATTCATTGTTGAACCACTTGCTTAGCTCGCGACCATCGGAACCTGCTTTTCCAATCCTCCTTCGTGCCCCCGACAGGCGAGCGGCCAAACCACTTTTGGTCAGGCATTGCAGATCAAGCGTTGTGTCGAAGTGGAGTTGGCGTAACCGTCGTCGAAATTTGACCACTTCACCAGGAGATTTTAGCCAGTGCCTCGGTAAGCGAATCAATGCATCCAGGGCGTGGTGTCCTTCCAATAGATCTCCTGCCGGACCTTCGACAGCCCATCCGATAAATGCACTCGGATAATTTTCCCGAAGTGCACAGAGCACAGGCAGACCATGAATGACATCGCCCAAAGCAGTGAGCCGAACAATCAGGATGCGGCGGGACAGCTCTGGGTTTGTGTTAGATAAAGACATGCGTTGTAGCAGCAGTCCGCTGGAGGGGCCCCTTTTGGGTGAAAGCGTTTTGGGAGTCCTGCAAGACCCTTTTCGCACAGTGCAAGAGAGGGGTTATACAACAATGTGGCAAACCACTGTACAGCAACCATGGTGGTCTTTTTTATGGTGCGCTACTACGAACAAAGAATAAAAGACTGCAAAAGACGATAGCAGTTTTGTGAGAGAGCGGTCGGTTTACCTCATCATTCAAGAGCCTTGCCTGGCATAATGCCACGTTTCCGTTGACCGAGCCTTGGCTTTTCTCCGTCTGAAATCGAGTGGAAACTTATCTGAGGTAAGCTTTCCCACCGATCTTCGACAGCGTTTTTTCATTTCGACGACCATTCCAGGATTGCGGAAAATCTAACAGGGCGCCGAATGATGGATCACAACAGGAACGACTGCCGTCCTGATTTCGCGCGGCGGACCAAATTGCTGATTTGACCAAATCGCGGGTAGTTTACCACATGGTCGGTGCGGGGATATTCAGTGCCAGTTCCAAACAAAAGTTGGCTGAGAAATTTGAGCAAAAACAGCCCAAGCACACATCCGATGAGCATCCATGTCATCACATCCATTGAGCCACGAGCAAATCCAGTGATGTGGCCGCTGCTTGCCGCCAGCAGCCCGATAAGAAACGGGTTGGTTGACTGACGGATCATCAGATCATCGAAGAAACGAAGGAATCCTCCGATGACCAAACCGTAAACGAGAATTGGGAAAAGCCCACCGTCATGAAAACCATAAGCAACCGGATTGATGGACCACATTACGTCCCCATATCCCCGAAATTGATAATGCTCTTTACCAATTTCGGGGAGTGTTTTTCCAAGCGATTCAGGTTTTTGCAGCGGCCAAAATTGGCGGGGAATCGGATTGGCAAAAATGTTGTAAGCCGCGTAAAAGGGGATTCCATCTCTTGCCCGGTCGACTCCAGTAAACATGTGAATGGCAAGGAGGGTGAATTCCACCGAAGGTTGCGCAGTGTTGAATAGACTCGATTTTGCAGCAGACTCGGCTCCACGAGCCACCATCTGGACAGATTCTACGGCACGAGCCAATCCCCCCTCATTACCCTTGCGCCAACGTACATAACCGTATCCTTGCAAGAAAATCCAGGCTCCCATGAAAGCAGCCCCCAGTAAGCAGAGTGCGACCGTGCGCGGTTTGTAACGCAGCCACACCCAATATCCGTAAATTATCGCTGCCAACAAGATTCCTACAAGCTGCCGACGGCCACCGCCAAATGAAAGGGCGAGGAGACCTGCATATCCCCCCACAAACAGCAAGTTCAAAATGCACAGGGGATTTGATCTGTCGAGTTGCCATGCCGCCAATGCGAAGACAAAAGCAAAGGCTCCGAAGTGAATAAAGATTTTTCCGATAAGTTGACCGACCACGGGAATCGGAATTGGAAAAAGTGGAACCGTCGCCAAACCAATCGTGAGCAAGGATAAGAGCAGCATCGTTCCGGTGTTTATTGGTGCCCACTTGCGGAAGAACCTGCCTGCCATTCGCCGGGGAAAACGCCACAGCAGATACGCCAGCAGGATTCCCATGAAAAAAACTGCAAAACCTGCGTAGAGCTTGTGGTAGACACTTGGAGGGTAATCGACTAAGTGCTGCTGACTAGCCGCGCGCATCCCTGAAACACCAATAAAAAGAGCGGTGCCACCTAAGTAGAAATTCGAGGGCAGGAACAAGTCGCGCCGGCCAATGAAGTACCCCAAAACCACAATGCCGACGCAACTGATTGCTAGCGTGGCGCTGAGTACGTAGAGTGTTTCGTCAAGATTGGTCATGCAACGTCGTCAAACGATCTTGTGGGGAAGTTTAGCCAGGAAGGGCAAAAGAGAAATTTGCTGTATTTTTCTTGCCACCGGTTTTGTCTCACTCTACCGTCAGTGTAGCCCGTAATTTCAGGACTGTCTGCCAATTAGTGTGGGTTGTTAGGCGGGTAAATATTGCCAACCAAGGCATGTTTACAACCACGTCAACCACGAAAAGGGTTCTTCAAAGGACTATTGCCGATGGTGCCGATCTTGCCGGTCGTGTCGGTTAAATTTGACGAATCGGCACAGCCTGTGACAATTCCCAGACAACCGACTAGAAGAGGTGGCAGGCAGAGCCAGGTTGCTGGCAACCGCCTGCCGGGCATCTGGATGATCGACTGCTTGAATCCTATCTTGCTAGCCCTTGGAGTTCATTGTTGGGCAGCGGCGCCACTCGTAAGCACTGTGGGGCCTCCCAGTCCAACGTCACCAAGAGGCGGGGTTCCGTTTTCACAGCCATCTTGTGACATTAATCCCGACTGGCTGTGAAAAGCTATTGCACATGTCCGGCTTGCCGTGAACGAGCTGCCTGTTGAGACGGCTCCCGCGGTCAAGCGATGCTTGTTTCGGCCGTTGGCTACCTCTCTTCGATCGTCAGGCAACGCTTGCAGTAAAGATCGAGATCTCACCGATGGTGGATGGGATGCAGTCCCGTCCACAAGGGACCAGGCAAGGTCAAAGTCGAGGTGTGGCAACGCGCAGTTTCCGTAGTATGGCTGGTTGCCTGGCGAGCAGTTCATCACACTGCTTGCACACCGATTGGTCCAAGAATGCTAAATTATCAGCAATTTTAGTTGCTTGGGAGGATTTGAGCCGGGTGGAATTTTTGTTAAACCCACGCCTTATCTGTGCTTCCACCCGTCAAGAAATTGTCCGGAAATGTGCAAGCAGGTGGCGTCATGCTGGCATCGGGTCGGGAGTGTCTTGACGTAACGTTGCCCTTCACCTAGCTTGTCCCACAGGGCCTGTCTTACAGGCTGTTTTTTAATTTTTAGCGATAGGACCGATGGAAATAACGATGTCAGATCTGATTGCTCCACATGGTGGGCTCTCCGAAGTAGTGTGTTGCACTGTTCCGGAAGACGAAGTCGAAGATTTTAAAAGTGAGGCTGAACGTTTGCCGCAACTTCCAGTTTCGGCGGCCGACGTATCGAGCGTCTACAGAATTGCGGACGGCACTTTGAGCCCCTTGACCGGGCCGATGGACAGCCACACTTTCAATCGGGTACTCGACGAAAGTGTTATTGAATCTGGCGGAAATTTGTACGCTTGGACGATTCCCATCTCGTTGCCAGTAACAGGGCAACTAGCCAGTTCACTGACGGTTGGCACAAAAGTAGCGCTGACTGGTCCGAACGGCGACATTATCGGAAATCTGGATGTCAGCGACGTTTTTCCGTGGGATAAACCGCGGTATCTTGAATCGGTCTATCAGACGACCAGGACTGACCATCCAGGCGGAGACATGGTCCTTAAGAATGACGAAGATAAAACGCATCTTGTCGGTGGATCGCTGCGCGCGCTTCGCCAGCCCAAAAATGCAAACTTCGGAAAATATGTACTCACCCCGCGAGAAGTTCGTGGTGTTCTGGCGGACAAGGGGTGGGATGCCGTCGTCGCCTTTCAAACCCGAAACCCGCTGCATCGCGCGCATGAATATGCTCTGGTGTATGCACTAGAAAAACTGTTGCGGGAAGGTCGAAACGCCGCGGCGGTCTTGAATCCGCTCATAGGTGAAACCAAGGGAGATGACGTCAGCGCAGAGGTTCGTATGGAAACCTACGAGAAATTAATCGGCGATCGCGCTATGGGTGACGGAGACAGCGACCCAGAACTTTGGGACAGTCGTGACGACAAGGTTCCTGATCGTGTACTGCTATTGGGGCTGGACATCAAAATGTTTTATGGGGGGCCGAAGGAAGCGGTCATGCACGGTATCTATCGGCAGAACATGGGATACACCCATATCGTCATTGGCCGCAAGCACGCCGATGCGCCTTACCACGATGGTGACCCCATCTGGGGAGATTTTGATGCCCAGGAAATTTTCGGTGCGCTTGGCGGTGACTTGAAGGTCACCCCGGTAAATGTCGGTTTTGCTGCGTACTATGAATCAATCGGTCGAGTTGATTTGATGGAAAGCCATCCGGATGAAAAGCCAGTTTTTATTTCTGGCAAGCAAGTACGCGCCACCCTCCAGGAAGGCAACATGGTTGATCCTCGCATCATGCGTGAGACCACGTCGAAAATCCTTGCCACCGCAATGTCAGATTCATAACGTACCGTCTCAATTGCGGCCATATTTCAATAGTTCAACTGCGGTGTTCGGAGATCATTCCTAGTAATCACGTGACAAAGTAGCACCTCTTGTTCTGGCCAGTGCAGAAGCATCAGGTGCCACTACCAGCGGAATCAGGAGAAAACAGCATGGCTGAAGAAATCAAGAGTACGAATATTACCTGGCACCACGCCGATGTGACGCGGGATGACCGGGAAAAAATGAATAGTCACAAAGCGGCGGTGCTGTGGTTTACCGGTTTGAGTGGGTCAGGGAAGTCGACGTTGGCACATGCAGTTGAAAACGCCCTGTTTGATCGTGGTTGCCGTACCTACGTTTTAGACGGAGACAACATCCGCCATGGATTGAACAAGAATCTCGGCTTCTCACCGGAAGACCGCACCGAGAACATTCGTCGGATTGGCGAAGTGGCAAAATTGTTCAATGATGCTGGTGTCATGGCATTGACCGCCTTTATTTCACCTTATCGGCAGGATCGGGACGAAGCCCGTGAAATTTCAGGCGATTCGTTTATCGAGGTCTATGCCAAATGCGCTTTGGACATCTGCGAAGAGCGGGATCCGAAGGGGTTGTACAAAAAAGCGCGGGCTGGTGAGATTCCGGAATTCACGGGAATTTCTGCACCCTACGAGGAACCAGAGAATGCCGAGTTGGTTGTCGATACTGGGGTAAGTTCTCTGGATGACTGTGTTATCCAGGTGTTGGACTATCTGCAGGGCCGCGGAATCATCTCGTAGGCTGTCTGGTTGCCCCTCGCTTTGAAAAAATGGTGTGTCCTCGTTGCCTGTTTGCCGCGACGTAAAGATCACGCGATAGTCCGGGTGACCATTCAGAGCAAATAGCCAGCGGCGACCAGAGTTCGTCCCTTCCGCTTGTAAGCCCGCTAAATTTTGGCCGCCGATGGCGGGTGCGGTCGAGTTGTGGACCCAACTCTTCACAAACGACAGTGGGCTTGAAATGCCAGTATACTCGTGAACCTTGGCCGGCGATTTCGTCAGGAACAGTCTGTCGTGGTGTGCTATTGGTTGGTGAAGTCTGGATCAACAAAATTGTTGTCGTTGATACTGATTTTAAATCCCATGACTAAACTATCAATGTCGTTGGAAAGAAAGTCGACTCGACCATCAAGGTAGGTGGCATTCACACCCAAAGGGTGCATGCTGCGTGGCGCCGCAGAGACGTACCCAATGGGAAAATTGCGTTCGTACTGTATGCAGGGCATTCCTTCTATTTGCGCTTGCTGTCGTATTTCTTCCGGGCATTTGACCAGAGTATCTGAATTCGGACCCAGTAAATTTGGAAGTTGGGAATCGGGCCAGTCGGGCTGTGCCACCCAGCCATGGTGATTGTCATATTTGTCTTCGTAGTGGTGCATGTCGAAGGATAGCAGGCTGGCACCATTCCAGGGTAATGCCCACGCGCCGCGCTCGTCGTGTGGGTGGTCGAATGTTCGCACCTCGCTAAAGACAATGGTTTTACTAAGGCCATCGGTTATGCGCTTGAGAGGTTGTCCGGTGCCAATCAGGGCACCTGGAAAGAGATACTGCAGATCCGAGTGGTAGGGGCTCACGTATGCCGCATAATTGCCTTTGGCAAACCGTTTTCCAAAAGTAAAATCGTCGTCTTGATAATAAATCGCCGCATGTTGTTCACTGGGGCAAAGGTAGGTTTTGACAAAGGTCTCCTGCGGATTTTGTGTTTGTGCCAGAATTGAAACATCAAAATTAAATTGGTCGTGCAGCGACTGTTCTTCGAGGTAGGGTAGCAGGAGAACAGCCCAGCTAAACATTTTCCCATGGTTTTGAAGGTAAATGGGGTGCTGGTCTTGGATGACTTGAGAATCGCCATCTTGAACGGTGATCTTGGCTTCTCCCACAATACCGCAGGCCGGAAGGACGTGGTGGGTTTGCTCGTAGTTCAGCGCGGCCAAACTCAATTGTTTGAGCCGATTGGTACACTGAATCCGCCTTGCCGATTCTCGAGCCGTTTGTACGGCAGGAAGCAGGAGGTGGATCAACACGCCAATAATTGCGATAACCACCAGGAGTTCGACGAGCGTAAAACCCTTCCTGAAAACTGGTCTTGGTGACCGGGAAACCAAGGGCAGAAAGGTGGTGATACGCGGTTGCATGTATTTGCATGTTGGCTGAGCGAAAAGATCACGCAGTATTCCGAGTTACCATCCAGAGCAGGCAGCCACCGGCGACCAAAAGTATTCCTAGTCCACTCGCAAACCAGCTGAAATATTTTGGGCGACTTCGGGCATGATCGAGTTGCTGGCGTAGCTGTTGGTATTTGGTTTTTGCTTCGGCCAATTCCGCTTGAAAGGGAGTTGGGCGGTTTCTCTGCTGTTTTGAATGGATGTTTTGATGCGAAAGCTGGTGGAATTTATGGGAGGCATTTGCATACGCTTGTGCCTGCTCGTCAGACCACGCTGTTTTGGATAAGGCATGAGATGGCCAGATCCAGGAAATTACGAGCAGGACCATTCCGCACCCAATGACTAGGACCACAATATGACCGAGTTTTGGATTGAGGATCTTCACGAGATACAATCTTTCTCAACAAACGGACCTCTAGGAATTCCTCGTTGTTGAAACTTAGAAGTTTTCATTTTGGATAATAGGCATGGCAGGAGGTCCACCTACTATGATGTTATTAAATTTAGTGATGTCGATGAATTTTGCATCATGAATACTGATTTTGAACGCCATGACGAAGGGATCAATGTCATCGACCATAAATTTGACGTGACCATCGAGGTAGGCGGCATTCACACCCCCAGGGTGCATGCTACGCGGTGCAGCAGAAACATAACCGGCCAAACCCAGTTCATCTTCGTTCTGCAAACAGGGTAGCCCTTGAAGTTGAGCTTCCTGTTGCGATTCTTTGGGGCATTTGACCAGAACATCTGCATTGGGACCAAGGGTATTTGGTCGTTGTGTTTGAAAGGCAAACAGGTCAAAAGCGACCCATTTGCCAAAAAAACCATATTTCATGTTGTGGTGCATATCAAAGGACAGCAGGCTGGAACCATTCCAACCCAGGGCCCAGGCTCCCCGCTCATCGTGCGGGTGGTCGAATGTTCGCACCTCGCTAAACACAATCGTATCACTAAGACCATCGGTCACACGCTTGAGACGTTGCCCGGTGCCAATGAGGGCACCCGGATAGACATACTGTAGATCAGAATGAAATGGGCTCACGTAGGCCGCGTAATTGCCCTTGGCGAAGCGTTTGTCTTTTGTAAAGTCGCTGTCTTGGTAATAAAGGCCTGAATTTTCTTCGCTGGGGCAAAGATAGGCTTCGACAAATGTCTCTTGTGGGTTATTCGCTTGCTGTAAGATCGAAACGTCGAAATCAAATTGATCGTACAAATTTTGTGCTTCCAGATAAGGCAGCAAAAGCACAGCCCAGCTGAACATTTTTCCCTGCAGTTGGTCGTAGACCAGGTAATCTTGTCCACGCGCAGTTTGCTGAACTGGGTCCACGATACCGCAGGCTGGAAGGACTCGGTAGGTTTGTTCGTAGTTCAGCGCGGCCAGACTCAATTGCTTGAGACGGTTGGCACACTGGATCCGCCGCGCCGATTCGCGAGCCATTTGCACGGCAGGAAGCAGAAGGTGGATTAATACGCCAATAATCGCGATAACGACCAAGAGTTCGATAAGCGTAAAACCCCTCCTGAAAACTGATCCTGGTGACCGGCAAGCCATGAGCAGGGAGGTGGTGATACGAGGTTGCATGTCGTCAGTTTGGCGAGTACTCTGCCCCAGACACGAGTCTGACTCAGGAGAGGAGAATTACAGCAGGTTGTGGGACAACGCCACAAACAATTTCGGGTGAACTGCCCTTGCTCTGGCCTCGCTCTGGGCGGTTCCTGCTTCCTTTTGCTCCCCCATTATACCAATCACCTTCACGTTTCGTACCGTGGCCTTCGAGAATAACTGAAAATAAAGTTTTTTCCGATTCTAAGGAGAATCGCAACTTTTTACCGAAAGTTCTCCGTCGTGGTATTTACGGGGATGAGAATGTTACAGCATTTTTTGCTGCCGACTTCTCTCCTTGACGGTGGCAAGTTTTACCCCGACGCGGTGGACACAGTTTCCCATAGCCCTTAAATGCAGGATGCAGATTTTGTACAAGTCCACCTGTTGGACACTTTTCCCATTTTAACAAGTCCCTTCCTACAGAGAATTCCAATGAACTACCATTTTTTTCGAGTGACGCTTTTGATTTTCGTGTCCGTTGTGTTGTTTTTCAGTCCTTCTGTGCATGGCCAGGACGAAGTTCCACAGCAGGCCCAAGCTGGGAGTGATGGATCCAATCCCACCGCTGGCGATGAAGTATTACAACAGCAGATAAGTTATACGCTTGGTTTGTCGATCGGCCGTGATTTGCGCGCCAGTGGCATGGAAGAGAACGAGGTTGATTTTGAGAACATGTTTGCCGGGCTGGAGGATGGCGTGCGCGGAAACGACCCTCGTTTCTCCGAGGAAGTGCTTACTGCTGCGATAGAACGTTTTCAGCAGCAATTGCAAAATCGCGCACGCCGTAAAATGGGGGCGGCAGCTGACCGCAACAAGCAGAAAGCCACGGCGTTTTTAAAGGAAAATCGAGGACGTCCTGGTGTCGTTGAGACAGCCAGTGGCTTGCAGTACAAAGTACTCAAGAAAGGCGAGGGGCCATCGCCAACTCTTTCTGATGAGGTGAGCACGCATTATGTGGGTACCCTACTGGACGGCACCGAGTTCGACAGTTCCTATCGACGTGGAAAGCCGGCAAAATTTCCTGTCGGTCGTGTGATCCCCGGCTGGACCGAGGCCTTGCAAAAAATGCGTGTTGGCGACAAATGGCAGCTTTTCATTCCGCCAGAATTGGCCTACGGGAGCAATCCGCCAGGCGCGACTATCGAACCAAACAGCCTGCTCGTTTTTGAAATCGAACTGCTGGGAATCGGTCCTTAGTCGCGATCGCCCGCCTCGGATCGATACGGCTTGCTTCAATCGCACATCGAATCAACCTCGCTAAACGTCCATCTCCAGCGCCAAGGGCGTTTTTGGGTCATCCCTGGCTTGGCCTGCGTTGACATTTGCATTGGAAATCATTCGGAGCAGGCTGGGACAGTTGAGCCATAATTCCCTGAGTGGCCTTTGCTTTTGAAATCGGCCCGATTGGGGGAATTTGTAAAAACCCCAAAAATCACTCAGAATGGGTTTTCGCCCCCATTTTGTTCAGTTATCCTGTCTTAATTATCCGGCATGAAGTCCGCAAGTTAACGCGGTTTGGACGAGGAAGCTCTCGCCTGGGAGTTCCGCATGACGTTGGATTGCTATTCGTCGAGTTGGCCCGGTTTGAGCAGGACCGACCCTATCGGAGTGGTGCTCCATACGTCACTGCAGGTTTGAGCCGAGGTGCTGGCTCGTTGCCCGGGCCAACTCGTGTTGTGGCTGTCGGCGGTAGCATCAACCTCAGAATGGATTGGATGCGACCTGTAGAAGTCCAAACAGGTTTTTTCGAAAGCAACTTTGTTTAAGGGAGAGTTTTCCTCATGAGGCGTGCACTCTTGGTATTGATGTCGATCGTGGCCTGCACGATGGCTACTCCGCAGTCGCTGCTAGGGGCCGCGCAGAAATGTGGCAATTGTGGTTGTGCCAGTAAATGCAGCTGCGAGTGTGAGTGTGGATCGAGTGACTGTGCTGGCACGGTCAAAAAAATTGTGCATGTGCCAACTTATGAGATGCAAACCCGTACGGTTACAAGAACTGGTTACAAGAACGAACAGCGCACGCGTACGTATACCGTGAACAAACGGGTACCTTACGTGGAAGAAAAAACCTGCAATTACACGGTCATGGTTCCGGAGTTGCGTAAGAAGACGGTCCAGTATTGCGAAATGAAGCCAGTGTGGGAGACGAAGAGCTGCACATACAATGTTTGTGTTCCATACACGGAACAGGTAGAGCAGACTTGTACCGTGATGGTTCCCCAGTGGGAAGAGAAGTCAGTGACGCGGTTGGTGCAGGTTCCCTATACCGAAGAGAAGGTCGTGACTTGCAAGGTCAATGTTCCCTACACCGAAGAACAAGTGCAGACGTGTACCGTGCAAGTTCCCTACTACGAGGAGGTTGAAAAAACCTACACTGTCAACACCTACAAGCAAGAGCAACGGCAAGGGACGCATACCGTGACAAAGCGCGTACCCGAGACCACCACCAGAACGGTGATGGTTCGTGGTGGTCATTGGAAAACGTGTGCAGTGGACAATGACTGCGACTGTGGTGGTTCTGATTGTGGGAACGGTTGTCGTGGATGCACCCGGCGGGTTTGGGTTCCCACCTGCGAGACGAAGGAGGTTCCCTGCACCACATACAAGTGTGTGTCGGAGGAAGTCCCTTATTCCTACTGCGTTAATGTATGCGTGCCGGAACAACGCACCTGTACAGTAAAGGTCCGGAAGTGCCGTGCTGAAGAACGCCAGCAAACAATTAAGGTTTGCAAAGTGCGTTGTGAAGAGCGCCAACAAACCGTGAAGGTTTGTAAATACCGTACCGAGGAACGCCAATGCAGGGTCAAAGTTTGCAAGATGGTCCCACGGCAGCAGAGGCGTACTGTAACCGTGTGCAAAATGCGTTACGAACAGCGGACAGGCGATTACAAGGTTTGCCGGTACGTGGCCGAACAGCACCAAAAAGAGGTGCAGTACACGGTTTGCGTACCAGAACAGCGGTCCAAGACGGTTCAGGTGACTAAATACCGTTGTGAGCCGGAAGAGCGCACGTGTGAGTATTCGGTTTGCGTGCCACACACCTACGAGGAGGAGGTTCAGGTGAGGGTTTGCAAAATGGTTGCTAAAGAAGTGGAAGTGCCTTGCAGCAACAGATGCGGTTGCAGAGAGGGTTGCTGAAAATCATTATCCGGTCGTCACAAAGTTGCGGTTGAGGCCCCGTTTTCGTATCCCACAGTTCTCTTCGGTTTGGCGGGATCGGGTAGTTCTTAAAACTAAACGGTGCATATGGGATCTGCTTCCTGGTGGCTTGCCCAGACTTTGGTGTCGGGTAACTCTGCCGCTAAATGGTTGGCTAATTGTTCGACGCCAAACCTCTCGCTGGCAAAATGGCCTGTAATCACGCAGCCAATCCCCGTGGCCATCGCTTCCAAACAGGTGTGAAAGTTCGTTTCGCCTGTCACGAAGCCATCACAATCTTGTTCCCTGGCGGTCGCAAGCAAACTACCTCCACTACCGCAGGAGACACCAATTCTTGTGACTGGTTGAGAGAGTTCGCCAACCACACGAACCTGAGGTAGTGCCAGGAACGTTTTGACGCGTCTGGCAAGTTCCACAAGTTCAATGGGGCCACTCACCCCTCCATACCGCCCATCACCGGAACCAGCGTCGATTTCATGGGTTGTGAGCGGTTGGATCCCGGTCAGCCCGAGGCCTTCGGCCAGGTTTTGGTTGATGCCAGAGCGAGCCGAGTCGAACGCCGTATGCGGACTGTAAATAGCGACCTTTGCCTCGATCAAACGTAACAACAAGCGGCCATCAGGAGTCTCGTCGGTGAGACGGGTGATTGGACGGAAAGGTAGAGGGTGGTGGGTAATGATCAGGTCGGCTTGTTCAGCAATAGCTTCCTGGGTGCTGTGGGGCGTAACGGTCAGGCAGGTCATGATGCGATTCGCGGCCCGGTTTCTCTGGCCGACCAACAGCCCTACGTTGTCCCATTCTGCAGCGAGTTTCAGTGGGGCAAACTTTTTGAGAAGATCGGTGATTTCATGAATCGTGGGCATGGTTGATTTGATTTGGGGGTTTGGTGGCCAGTTCAAACAGGTTGAGAAGGCCTTGAGCGTCGACGCCCTGTCGTACCGTGTCAAGACCGGTGTCTAAAGAGGCCGTTTGCAGACCAACCACTTCCCCTGGAGGTCAGCGAAATTACGACCTTCAGGTGTAAGGAGAATACGGTTTCCATCTATTTGGGCAGCCTGACAAGGTACCTCCCGTTTGTCGATAAAACACAGAAGCATCAGAGGAAGATGAGGATAGTGGATCACCACATTCAGGATTGCCAATTTCCAGAGTAAAATTCTGGTCGCGGTTGACTGCTCCGACAGAGGACCGTGTTAATGTCCTCTATGACCGCGCAAATGTGCACTGAAAAGGGTTCGGCGACACGTGTATGATAACGGTCATTGGTCGTAGCCGCAGCGGCGGCTACAATCGAGAACTGCACCACGATCATCAAATACCCGAGTTGCATCATCATGGTATCGAACCTGAAAATTGGAATTCAAACTCGTAGCCTGCGCCAACCGCTCAAGAAAGCCTTGCAGACTGCAGCGCGGTTAGGAGCCGACGGTGTCGAGGTTGATCTGCGGACCGAACTTCCCATGGCGGAATTGTCACACACCAGTATTCGCCAATTTCGCAAACAGCTAGAGGATTTAAACCTCCGCTTGTCGGCCGTTGCATTTCCCACCAGGCGCGGTTATGACGTCCTGGAAGCTCTGGACCGCAGGATTCTGGCGACCCAGCAGGCGATGACGCTGGCCTATCAGCTTGGGACAAGCTTTGTGGTGAATCGTGTGGGCAGTGTCCCTCCAGATACTGAGGATCCTCGATTTGAATTGTTAACCGCATCACTAACAGCGCTTGGTGCGCATGGCGAGCGGGTCGGTGCCCGGATCGCTGCTCAAACTGGTAGTGAAAGTGGAGAGCAGCTCAAGCAGTTGATTGAGGCACTTCCAGAACAAGCGATCGGTGTCGATTTCCACCCGAATGGGTTAATTCTACAAGGCCATTCACCACAAGAAGCCATTGTCGACTTGGGGCCTTGGGTGGTTCACGTACATGCTTGTGATGCGGTTCGTAATCTCTCCGGCGGGCAGGGGGCGGAGGTCGAACTGGGCCGAGGTATGGCAGAATTTCCATCCTTGTTGGGCCAGTTGGAAGAATTTGGATACCGCGATTGGGTTACGATTGAGCGTCATGACTCGGTGGATCCCATTGCCGAAGTTGGAAATGCAATCGCGTACTTGCGAGAATTAACGCATTAAGTCTTTAACAACTCTTGTGCATGTTTTCGCAAAAGGGTGATTAAATCAGCCAGGTCCTGGCTCCTCGTAAGTGGGTTTATAACTGTGGTGCGCAGGTAGTTGCGGTTCTCGATTTGGTTTGCCGCCAGGTAAGCCTCACCCGATTCAATAACCCGACGGCGCAACTTCAGCTGAAACGCGTTGCTTTGGTCGTCACTTGCAGCCTGCATTTCGAGTGGCACATGGCGGAAGACAACGATGTTGCACTGTGGTTGGCAAAAAACCTCAAAATCCTCAGCCTCAGTTAACAGCTCAAAAAATTGAGCGGCCATATCAAAGGTGACGTCGACCAGATCGGCGAACAATTGCGAGCCAAATAAGGACCATATGCCCCAAAGTCCCAGCCCAGCAGCTCGCTTGGTACATTCCAGATTAACCAGCCCGCTGTCATAGTCTGCGAACTCGGGTGCCGAGGGATCGAACAGGTAAGTTGCATGCTGGTGGAAGGTTCTATAGCGGTGTTGACGATCCCGGTAGAAGATCATTGCACACAAGGCGGGCATGAACATCATTTTGTGGGCATCGCAAACGACACTGTCTGCCTTTTCAATACCAGCTATCAGGTGGCGATGTCGATCGCTAAAGCAGGTCGCACCGCCATGGGCCGCGTCGACGTGTAGCCACACACCGTACTGGCGGCATATTTCGGCGATCGCATCAAGTGGATCGAATGCCCCGATTGGTGTGGCGCAGGCTGCTGCCGACACAGCGATCACAGGCACTTCTCGACGGCGCAAAGAATTCAATACCTCCCTCAGGTGCCTGGGGTCCATGCGCCGCTGTGCATCAAGTCCGACGTGGACAATTTGGTCCGTACCAAGCCCCAACATTCCTGCGGCACGCGATACCGAGTAATGGGACTCGGCATGCGTCACGATTACCGGTGGCGGAGTTTGGCTTGCCAGGCCTTTGCTCCATACATCGTCCAGAGCAATATTACGGGCTGTCAGCAAGGCAGTAACATTTGCCAGCGACCCACCAGAAGTTATAAGCCCGGAAAAGGTGCCTGGATTAAAGCCGAGTTGCTTGCCAACCGATTGAATGATTGAGTGTTCGACGGCCGTCGCCCAGGGGCCCATTTCATAGATGGCCATGACCTGGTTCGTCACCGACCCAACCAGTTCAAACAACGACGCCAGTGGAATGGAAGCGGGTACCTGATGACCCACGTATCGGGGATGGTGTAGATTGGTGCCGCGATCGAGCGATTTTTGAACGAGGTTCGTTACTTGCTCCAGCAAGTCACCCTCGGCAGGGGGCGTGTGGAGAAGAGATTCGCGGGCTTGATCGACAAGTTCTATTGGCGTTTTCCAGTTAAGGACATTGCCATTGCCAGCCTGGATTTTCTGCTGGTGAGCGGCGATCAGATCCACAACCTGTTTGCCAACTTCAGCAAGCTTGTTCGGATCATACGCCGCAGCGATCCGTGCACGAGCGGTGGCGAGTTGATCGCTTTTCGGATTCCCGACTTCGTGGTCGTCCCTCATAACGGTAGTTCAACGTGCGGTGACCGAGAAATTCAGAAAAAAGGCTGCTCGCCGCTTTAGAATCATGATGCGAGTTCTTTATATTCGGCATTGAGCCAAAGGGGAATATCCGTGTTGTACCACTTCGAGAAGCGATTTTCACTTGGTCCCCCGGGAAGATTCGTCCATGCCTGGTCCGTGCCCAGTTCGGTAACCATATGGTAGCTGGGAGCAAACGTCGATTCGCGGGTTGCCGTCGTGAGCAGGTGTCCCTGAAATATGGTTGCGTGGCAGCCTCGCATGGGGATTGCCCGGGATCGCAAACCGAGTAAGCGTCCGACGCTTCCGGCTGAAAAGAAGCGATTGGCAAAGTGAAACCAATTGATCGACGACCAGGTTTGGGGAGGCCGGTTCTCAACGCGTTTAGCAGCCTGGCGAATCATTTCTCCTTTGTCTCGGGCTTTCCACCACGAAGAGGTTACCTTGCGCAGCAGTCGGTCAGCGGCACAGAGAACCAGAGTAGAATAGCCCATGCGGGTACAGAGATAGAGCATTCGTCGCCACCCAATACCCTCTTCGTGGCCAAAAATTTCTAACAGTACCTGGTGGTAAAAATTCTGAAATAGGGCTGCTTCGGTACAATCGGTATCGTAGCGGTAGTCCCAGTTGGCGAGTGTCTCTTTGAATGGCCCCTCCTCAACGTGGGCGAGGAAAATGGGAAGTAAATCTCGGGCTTGCATACTCAATACGTCGTATTGCAATTCTTGCATGTCTTTGACGGTGGCTTGAGGAAGTTCCGTCAGCCGTTCCACGATTCGCCTTTTGCGGTAGTCGGGAAAACCATGTGCGTGAAGTGGTGGTCCATCTGTTCGATAAAGCTCTTCATTTGCGGTTGCCACGAAACCGATTGCAGGATCATATTCGTGAGGCAACAGTTCCTCTGGAACGGTTCCTTGCCAGTGATTTTTTTCATCCCAGGCAGGGATCGGTACGATCCCCGACTGGTCAGCACCCCGCACAGGTAACCAGCCGTTGGCCTGGCTTCCAATGTGATCTTCGCTGTCGGCAAAGACCCATACGAGGGCAGGGTGTGGGCAGGGCCGCACCGACTGCATCGCTTCCAACACACTTTGAGAATGGATAACTTGTAACCAGTTTCCAATGGCACGACCACCACCGACCTGTCCACCTATCCAGGCCGATGAAAGGTACATGCCGGGTGTATCTTCGTCGGGTGTCCGTGTGAGTGTACCGACTTCGTTTTCAAGCACATCAAGTACAACGTCTTTACTTCCTTTACGCCGCACGAGTTCCTGTCGACGTTCAAAATCGTGCCAGTCACTTCCTCGTCGATATTGCCATCCTGTGGATCCACCAGGGCGACAGTCTTCGATGAAAAAGTCGCTGGTGTTTGCATGCAGGTAAGTCACACTCCAGGCGAGCTTGGGTGTACGTCCGACAGCCATAAGTGGACAACCTGGCAGCGTTGCCCCCATCGCATACTGGCCATCATCCCACTTCAGTACAATCTCATACCAAATGGCGGGCAGCCGATTGACTTCCAGGTGAGGGTCACCGGCCAGTAGGGCGTGCCCGGTGGCACTTCGTGCTCCGCTAACTGCCCAGGCGTTACTTCCTGCCAGGCGTGGTAGATCTGCCAGCAGTTCCAGCGCATCGTCGGAGAGCCGTTTTGTGTTGTTGATTTTTCGTAGATGAGCCAGGTCGATGCCATCGAGGTAAGGGTGAAATAGTTCTCGAAGCCTCTCATCACTTATTCCGAGTTGGATGAGTTCCAGCAGTTCGCGTTTGTTGGTTTGTTCGGTGACCGAGAGTCCAGCAAAACTCAGCAGGTTACCAATCAGCAGTACCGCATTGGGATCCCAGGGGAGTGGCTGAAAACCAGTGGCCCACATCGGAAGTGTACGGCCGGCGTCCAGGAAACCATCATTAACTCCATCGCTATACCATTGGAGTTGTTGCAGCAGGTCATCCGGTAACAGGGCAACTTCATTTTTTAGATGACGTTCGAGCCCAGCCCGCCGCAAGAACAAGTCCATTTCCAGAAGTTCTGGCTTGTCAGCAATCCGTTCTGTAGCCTGTCCGCTTGCAACAGCACGGGCAAAATAGAGCTGTGTGGGGCGATCGGTAGCATGCATATAGCCAAGTGCGTAGATTGCCTCTTGCCAGGACGATGCCGTGATGTGTGGTACACCGGCATCATCGCGATGGGCAGCGAAGGGAAAACGAGCTGATTTGGGGGTGATAGCCTCCATAACCAAGAGTTTAATGGGAGCCTTTCCCTCGCGGAATGCAAAAACTCAAATAGAAATGCTAGGCTCGGTTGAGTACCGTAGAAGAGAGCCGCATTCACCTCACTTCGTTTTTATCGGTCATTTGATAGGTTGAATTCCAGTGCGATTGACGAAACCTTCTTCCACCCGCAGAGTGTTTTCGGCCCTTCCTTTTATCGGCCCCTGGCTGATCGGCTTTGCGCTACTGACGGTTTATCCGTTTCTGGCTTCCCTCTACTGGAGTTTTTGCCGCTACGATTTACTTTCGGCTCCGCAGTGGGTTGGCGGCGAAAATTATAGCAGGCTGGCTCATGATTTGTGGCAAGGTGGGCCATTCGGGTTGGCACTTTGGAACACGGCTTACTACGTGCTTGTGAGTGTTCCACTTTCGATTGCACTGGGCGTTGGGCTGGCTGTGATACTCTCCTGCAAGGTCCGCGGGATTGCCATTTACAGGACTCTGCTGTTTTTGCCGTCGGTCGTGCCAGTGGTGGCAGCCGCTATTTTGTGGATGTGGATTCTCGATCCGGCACACGGCATTCTTAACCATTTGCTCAGCGATTGGATGGGCTTGCCGCCACAGGCGTGGTTTCAGAGTACCAGCGAAGCCTTTTGGCCTCCGTCCTGGATTGGCAGCGATCCGGTCCAGATATTCGGTTCGAAAGACGGACTCGTACTGATGAGTTTGTGGGGAGTTGGCAATTTTATGATCATCTATCTTG
The DNA here is from genome assembly GCA_022448345.1 of Pirellulales bacterium. Lineage (GTDB taxonomy): Bacteria > Planctomycetota > Planctomycetia > Pirellulales > Lacipirellulaceae > JAKVCB01. The sequence goes on along the minus strand of JAKVCB010000017.1, from coordinate 4,590 downwards.
CCGCGTTGGGGGATATTCCCACGACACTTTACGAGGCAGCTCGGCTCGACGGTGCTGGTCCCTTGCGCCGATTTTTCCATGTTACGCTTCCCCTGCTGACACCAGTGATATTCTTTAATCTCGTGCTGGGAACAATCCAGGCTACCCAGGCATTTACCCAGGTTTACTTGGTAAGCGACGGACAGGGGGACCCGGCCGGGTCGACCCTGCTTCTTTCGCTTTACATGTTTTTGGCCGCCTTCCGCGATCTCGATATCGGATATGCATCGGCAATGGCTTGGATCTTGTTCATTCTGGTTTTGCTGGTGACGCTAGGCTTGTTCCGGTCCGCACACCATTGGGTGCATTACCAGGGCGTAGGTCGCAGGGCTGCTGTTATCGGACTGCTGATCAGTGTGCTGGGCTGCGCACCCCCGCAAACTGAAGACGACCGGTCCGAGGTCATTTTCTGGCACTTTTGGGGCGGTCGTGACCGTCCGGTTGTGCAGCAGATCGTAGACCAATTCAATGCCAGTCAACCGCACTATTTCGTTCGTCCAATTGCGATGCCGGGAAATAACCTCGACCTCAAGTTCTTTTTGAGCGTGGCTGGTGGGGATCCCCCTGACTTGGTGAACCAGGATGATCCGATTGTCGCCGATTGGGCCCACCGCGGCGCGCTACTGCCGCTTGCAGATTTGGCGACTCCCGAGGAGCTTGTCGAACTGCGAAGTTGGCTATTTCCTGCAGCCCTTCGGTTGGCCAGTTATCAAGGTTGCCTTTACGCAATGCCAAACGGTCTCGATATTCGCGCCTTGTACTACAACAAAACCCTCTTGGAAGAATACGGATTGTCGCCTCCCGGGACGCTGGCTGACCTTGACGCGATTGCAGTGACCATTGCTCCGCCCCAGAAATCGCAGCGACTTGACCAGGTTGGCTATTTGCCCGACCCGCGACGTCTCTGGGCTTGGGGGCCGGTGTTTGGTGGCAAGTTCGCCAATTTGACAGCTTCTCACCCGGAGGCCACCATTACCGCCGACCAGCCGGCAATCCTGCGAGCCTTGGAGTGGATGGCCAGTTACAGAGACCATTACGGTACCGGGCGCGTTACCGCATTCCGATCGGGTGATCAGGCACTGACCGGTACTCTGTTTCCGTTGCTCGCTAACCGTCGCTATGCGGTCATCATGGATGGCCAATGGCGCGTCCGTGACATTTTTGAGGCCCGACAACTGGCTGCGTCCAATGGTCGGCTGATCGACGAGTATGGTGTCGTCCCTTTGCCACCTCCTCCAGGAGGTTGCCACCAGGCAGGTTGGGTGAATGGCAATTTCTTCGTGGTTCCCCGCGGTGCGCACAATCCAGACGGTGCGTGGGAATTTATGAAATTCTGGAGTGGTTTTGGAGGTAACGAGGCCGAGGCTGCCCGGGCTTGTGCAGCGGGTGGGTGGATTCCAGTCAGCCAAAGTGTGGTCGATCAGCCTCTTTATCAGGCGTATTTGAAACGGGTGCCGCTGATGGACACGTTTGTGAAACTTGCTGGTAGCGACAAGCAACTGCCAACGCCCGCATTGCCTGTCGCGCCTTTCTTTTACCGGGAAGTAGTGGGTGCAGCTCAAGATGTCATGTACCGTGGGGCCGAACCTGAGTCGCGATTGCATCAGGCGGCCGACCGTGTCCGAAAGCAACTGCAAAGAACCATGGGAGAAACCCCGGTTTCTGATGGCTCATCACCTGGGATAGGTTCGGATTAAAATCCGTCGAGTTGAGAATATGAGTCGTCAGACACCCCTAGCTGTGTATTTGCTGCTTGCGATGGCCGTCATGGTGATGGCAGGTCCGATCCTGTGGATGGTGACGACGTCGTTCAAGCCAGCGGCTGAAATTACGACTGCTCCCTATAAACTGTTACCGGAACGGCTGCGCCTGGAAAATTATCCTGATGCGGTTGCCACAATTTCTGTAGGTCGTTGTCTGACCAATTCGATCGTGCTTTGCGTGGGAAGTGTACTGGGAACAGTTGCGAGTTGTTCTGTCGTTGCCTATGGTTTTGCCCGGTTGCGGTGGCCTGGACGTGATCTTGTCTTTGGGATGGTTATCGCAACCATGTTGTTGCCCTGGCAGGCGACGATGATTCCCCGCTTCCTGCTGATCCGCGAGCTAGGGCTTTATAACTCGCTGGCAGCACTCATTGTGCCCACGTTTCTTTGTGACGCTTTCTATATCTTCCTGTTCAGGCAGTTCTTCCGCAATATTCCCCAAGAGCTGATTGACGCGGCTCGTGCGGATGGATGTGGTGAATGGACTATCTTCTGGCGAATTGTGTTGCCCTTGAGTACGCCTGCGTTGACAACGGTTGCCTTGTTGCAATTTGTTGCGGTGTGGAACGATTATGGAGGGCCACTGCTCTATCTGAGTGATCCGCAGAAATTTCCTCTAGCCTATGGGCTGGAGCAGTTTGTCAGTAGCCATTCGAGTGAAACCAACTTGCTGATGGCTGCAGCTTTGTTGTTCACCCTTCCAATCATCGCAATCTTCTTGCTTACCCAGAGGACTTTTTTGCGAGGAATTGTCACAACGGGGCTTAAGGATTCATAAAACGACAGGTTTTAAAAAACAGCCACACCGTGTTGGCAGATGGGTACCACAATGCTTGCGGGCCGATTGGCCAGAGCGCCTTGGCGTTTGTTGGGGAGATGTGATCGAGTTCGATCAGGCTGCTATCGAGAAAGCTTTTGGAATGGTCGCTTGGTGATCTTGGACGTTGACAGGGAGAGCTGAACCACTTTTCACCCCGACTGCGACTTCCAGAGACATGCGTTTGCCAAACGGATGTTTAACCCATGACCGTTCGACTACACATCGTGTCACGATGCGCACAACCAAAGCCTACGCGACTCAAAGCATACGTGAGACCAAGTGCCGAACTGCGCGAGCGGCCAGATAGAACTATTTTTTGCGGTGGCGGATTTTGGAACGCATACGCCGCTTTTTGCGGCCGAGTTTCCGCCGACCCTTGCCAGATTTCTTCGTGCCCAAATTAAACTCCTTGGATGATGGCATGCTAACTGGCGGGGCAGCGTCGCTCGCTGCTATGGACCTTGCCAAATAACCAGCCCAGCCAGACAAGTAAACCGAGTCCCTTATTTTACACAGTGGACACAAGTCCCTGCAACCACCCTTGTTAGGTGTTTGCGAGGTTTAATTCAGTTTAATCTTGCGAAACAGGGGGGCGTGCCGGTAGTAGACCTCCAGCGTGCAACAGGCCAGGGCCGTCATATAAAGCCGACCTCCCCGGCCTCCGTGCGGAGTTCCCGGATACCACCAACTGCCTGCTTCGTGACCTTGGGTCGCTTGGCTTTCCACCAGGACATCCCGCATTTGCTGGTTCCAGCGTGTCCAGACAGGTCCTCCCCAATGGTGCATGACCTGGGTTGCGTAATACCAGTAGTAAATATTGGGTTTGCTTCGAATTGGCGGAAAATCTTCCGCAAGCTGCAAAACCCCTCGGCGGAGCCCTCGATTTTGTCTCTGCCAGCCCAGGTACATTCGACTCAAGAGCCCTTCGGCCGTCATGACCTCAGAAAAACCACTGCCAGGTTGGTAGCTGTAAAATGCCCCCTCCTGGTCGACCTGTGCGCTATCGAGATAGAAGCTGGCTCCAATCAAAGCCAGGTTTGAAACTTCCAGTCCGGCGGCTCTTCCGCTGTGCATGGCCATGAGTTGCCAGCCAATCACGCTGGTGTCGCCGCTCTCACCCGGTCGGTATCGCCATCCTCCAGCATCGTTTTGAGATGCGGCAATGAAATCGATCGCATTTTGGGCAGGGGCGACGAGTCGCTTGTCGCCGGTCATTGCCAAAGCATCGGCCAGGGCAATAGCAGCAAGTGCCTGCACATACATTCCCGCGTTCGCGCGAGTGTTCCCGCGCAGATCTCCGTTTTCTGTTTGGATCTCGAGGAGATACCGCAATCCGTCAGAGACCGCATCGCGGTAGATGCCGTAGGTGTGGGTTTGTCCAGCCCCCAACAAAGCTTGTAGCGCCAAGGCGGTTCCTCCCGGTCCGGTTCGAATGTGGCCTGCATCCCGGCACTGGCCATCGCAGGCAGGCGCCTCGTGAAAGGCGTCCAGTGGCCAGCTTCCGTTGGGGTGCTGATGGAGCGTAATCCATCGCAACGCACGGGCAACGGCGGCTTCGGTACGGGAGGTCCCTCCTTCCTGGTCAATCAGTTCTTTGCGGATTCTCGGGTCACGGGAGGACAGCATTCGCCAATATTGATTTTCCGACTCCACCGCCTCGATGACGCGGTTCAACTCAGGAAGGTTGGGAGCCGGGTCTTCGGCGGCGACCACGAGTTGGTCGGCCCACATTTGAGCTTCCAACGCCTCTGGATCGGGTGGCAATGGTGGTACTTCTTCCACTGGGAGCTTGAACCCAATATGTCGGACAACTGGTTCTTGCTCTTCGAGTTCACCTTCAATTCGAATTGGATCGATGTGAAGGCTCAATTGGATTTGCTCTGATTTTTCAGGACCACTGAGGGTGAATAATGCCAAGAGAATCAAGAGCATCAAATGGGAAGCTGTACTGAGTAGCCATGCTACGAC
>JAKVCB010000169.1 GCA_022448345.1 Pirellulales bacterium | reverse complement strand
TCCTTGTGATCCGAATGTGACTTTCAGGATGTGCCGTGTCAAGGATGTGTTTGTTGACGTTGAAACTAGGCCAATCCTTGTTTCTATATTTTCAGTAGGCTAAAATCGCAATAGTGAATTATCGTTTTCTGTAGCAAGTGGATCCCGCGAGAACGCTACGATTGTTTCGTGATGCATCCCTGCAGACTGTTTCAACCACGAGTTATGCACGAAAATTTTACGGCAGGTAATGTGCTTCGAAAGAATGCAGTGAAAACCTCGTGCTCAGTGGTTATCGTACTGGTCTGTGTTGCCATCAGTGACTCACCATCAGTAGCAGCCGACCAGAGGTGGTGGGCATTTGAGTCGCCCCAAAAGACGTCCATTCCATGCCCGAAGCAAATCGACCGAGTCCGAACCCCTGTTGATGCTTTTCTGCTGGCACGATTGGAATCAGAAGGTCTCACGTTTTCCGAGGATACGGATCGTTTGACGTTCATTCGCCGGGCATTTTTTGATCTCGTTGGCCTTCCCCCTGCCCCGCGGGAAATAGAATCGTTTTTGGCCGACGCCCAACCGAGTGCCCGTGAACGACTGATTGATCGTTTACTGGCATCACCTCACTATGGTGAGCGCTGGGGCCGACATTGGTTGGACGCTGCCGGTTACGTAGACAACGTATCCTTCGATGGAGATCTAACTTTTAAGCAGTTGCATGACGGGATTTGGCGCTACCGCGACTATGTTGTCAGGGCGTTCAACTCGAACAAGCCGTTTAATCGTTTTCTGCTTGAACAGTTAGCCGGGGATGAACTGGTGGACTGGCGGCGCGCGGAAATTTTCACGCCCGAGATCCTGGAAGGTCTTACCGCCACTGGTTATTTGCGCAGCATTGAGGACCATACCAACGCCGAGCAATACGGTATTGCACAACGTTACGACGTCCTCTTCCGAACGATGGAAATGGTTTCTACGTCGTTACTAGGACTGACGATGGATTGTTGCCGCTGCCATGACCACAAGTCGGACCCGATTCCCCAACGCGATTACTACCGGTTGATGGCATTTTTTGAACCAGCCCTGAATGTCCACGAGTGGATTGAACCGAAATCACGTTTTTTGGCAAACATCACCCCCACAGAGCGGGCATTGATTGACCAGCACAATGCGGAGATTGATACACACATCGAACAACTTCAGACTGAACTGGAAAAAACGAAGACTGCAAAAGAAACCGAGCGTGCTGCCAGCCTGAAACAGAAAATCCAGGAACAGAAACGCCAACGACGTACCTACGGAAAATTACAGGCCATCTGGGATGTTGGCGCCCCACCGGCCTCCCATGTGCTGGTGCGAGGCAATATCCACGCACAGGGCTCCATGGTTGATCCCGGATTTCCCGAGGCTCTGCAATCGGAAAAGACAGGGGGCAACGATCCCCCGCCCATGGGGCAAGGAGAAACCAGCGGCCGAAGGTTGACGTTGGCACACTGGCTGACAAAACCCGGTCATCCGTTAACCGGACGGGTCCTTGTGAACCGTGTCTGGCATCACCATTTCGGACGTGGCATTGTTTCGACGTTGGGCAACTTTGGTCTGTCAGGCAGCCGACCAACACACCCGGAGTTGCTCGATTGGCTGGCGGTCGACCTGGTAGAAGGTGGCTGGGACATCAAGGCCCTTCATCGCACGATCATGCTCTCAACAGCATATTGCCAGTGTTCAACACGATCTCCCTTAGGGGAATCGTCCTCCCCTCGCTCTGTCGCTGAACGTGTGGACCCACAAAACCGGTTGCTTTGGCGTATGAATTTGCGGCAACTCGAAGCGGAAATCATTCGCGATGCAATCCTGGCAGTCTCGGGACGACTGGATCGGACGACGGGGGGCCCGCCGATAGACATCACTACTCCTTCTAATGGACTCTCGCGAGCCGTAGCTGCACCGACACCTACCAGCGCCGACCGCCGCAGTATCTATTTGTTCGCGCGGCGGGTCTATCCACTTAAATTCCTGGAACTGTTTGACGCACCCATCATGTCGATCAATTGCACACAGCGGAATCACTCGGCCACCGTTTTACAATCTCTGACCTTGCTTAACAGCGAGTTTTTGTTTCAGCAGTCTGAAGACTTTGCCTGGCGCGTCGAGGCCACCATGGGCAGTGAGCCGGAAGCACAAGTGCACGGTGTATTTCAGTTAGCCTTGGGGCGTGCCCCGCGCGCAGCAGAATTAAACGAATGTGTCGTATTTTTGTCCGAGCAAGCTGCGATTCACAGCGCCGACGTACCATCGCCTGACGAGGCAATCCCCGACGCCCTGGCCGACTTGTGCCACATGTTGCTATCCACGAATGAATTCCTTTATGTCGATTAAGTAGTAACTACGATGACAAGCAAACCGAACCGATGCCCCTTACCCCTTGAACCATAAACCCAGAATCGGGTCGTTACCACGAAAGTGGTAGTTTCCCCTGACGTGGTTGAAAACCATGAACCTCCCTTTTTCACGACGCGACTGTTTAAGAGCCATGGGCAGTGGCTTTGGGACCATGGCACTCATCGGTCTCTTGGAAGACGCGGGGTTGCTGGCGGGTGATCATCGACGACAGGGGCACAATCTGGTGCCTCGAACGGGGCATTTTCCCGCAAAAGCTAAGGCGGTAATCCAGCTGTTTCAGAATGGTGGTCCTTCCCAGATGGACCTGTTTGATCCCAAGCCTGAACTCAACCGCCGCCAAGGACAACCCCACCCGGAGGAAGTGGAAACATTCCAACTAGGAAACAAAAACGTTTTGCTGGGGAGTCCCTTTCGATTCGAACAACATGGTCAAAGTGGTATGCAGTTTTCGGAGGTGGTGCCACATTTGGCGGCACTTGCTGATGATCTTTGCATGGTGCGTTCGATGTACACCGAAAACAACAATCATCCGTTTGCCATCAACATGATGCAAACCGGCAAGACGTTTGCCGGGCATCCCGCAATCGGTTCTTGGATTGGCTACGCATTGGGTACCGAAAATCGTAATTTGCCTGCTTACGTGGTATTGCGCGATCCAGCTGGCTACAACACGTCAGGAAAAACCGTCTGGTCGAGCGGTTGGTTGCCGGCGCTTTACCAGGGGACTGAATTTAGCGCATCAGGTACCCCCGTACTTCACTTGCAACCGTCTCGACATCAGTCAGCCGCCGCCCAGGTTCGTTCACGTGATTTGCTGGCACACCTCAACGCGTTGCACGTGGAGCGGCACCCGCGCGAGAACGAATTGGAGACACGCATCAAGAATTTCGAGCTGGCTGCGCGGATGCAATTGGTCGCCAGCGAGATATTAGACCTGTCGCGTGAAAGCCAAGACATCCACCGGCGGTACGGGTTAGACAACCCGGAGACAGCCGGCTACGGTATGCGGTGCTTGCTGGCACGGAGACTTATTGAAGCAGGTGTGCGATTTGTGCAGGTCTTTCCACCGGCTACCCCCGATTTCCAACCGTGGGACAACCACAGCAAGCTCAGTGAAACCCTGCCGAAAATCTGCCAACAGGTCGAGCAGCCCAGCGCAGCGTTGATCACCGACCTGAAAAATCGCGGATTGCTAGACGATGTGATCGTCATGTGGACCGGTGAATTTGGGCGATTGCCGATCACTGAAGGTTCGGCGGGCAGGGATCACAACCGGAATGCATTCACCTTGCTAATGGCAGGTGGTGGATTCCAGCCCGGTTTGACCTATGGAACCACTGATGAATTTGGTTACCGAGCCGTAGAAAACAGAGTCAGTGTCCCTGATCTTCACGCGACCATCCTTCATCAACTGGGGATCGACCACACTCTGTTGGACTATCTCCACATGGGACGTGCCGAGCGACTCACAGATCCCGATGTCACGGGTGCCCAAGTCGTGGACCCATTGCTGACCTGATGTTTGTACGTTCCCGGTAAAACCAGTGTCTTGACCGTGGCATTCGGTTGACACGTGTCAGACGTCTTTCTGTTCCATCCGTGTGATCCGAAGGTAGCCGTCGTGATGTGCCGTGGCCAGGGAGATGTCATGTGGATGCCGGTCCATGTCATGGGCCGTGTTGGGCATTTTCATCTTGTGAATCTCTGTTTGCTCCTCATTCCAAAACACTAGAAAGCTTGTGTCGCCACCGATTCCACCTACCAGTGTGCCGTCGTCTTCATAGACCAGCCGCCATACGATGCCGCGGGGGATACCGGTTGTCTCATGTGTGCGAACCTGTTGCCCTGATTCCCAGTCGAAGACTAATACCAGCGGTTCTTGTTCGCCGGCGAATGCATTCGTAGCCTTGTGAAGTCCGCCACAAGCCAGCAACTGACCGTCAGGGCTGAACGTCATACAGCGAACTCCACCGTAATCAACCTCCCATCCGTTCTTGTACGCATGCAGTGGTTTCGCGTCGAAAGTGCGGACAAGCTTTCCGGTCGACAGATCCCATTGATTCACGACACCTTGGAGGTCGCCACTGAGCAATGCCTCTCCGTTCGGATGGAATATCAAGCTGTAAATGTGCTTTTCGTGACCTTCCAATGTTTGTATCAGGTCACCGGTCTCCGTCGACCAGAGTTTGACCTTCAGGTCATTGCCCGCAGTTGCGAGTAGCTGGCCGTTTGGATGCATGGCCAGCCAACGTATCCAACTTTTGTGAGCATCGATTTGCCTGGTCGGTTTGACAGGTTGGCCATCTGACGGCAAGGTTGTAGCGTCCCAAAAACACAGCTTGCCTTCGTATCCTGCGGAATAGAGTTGTTGTCCGTCGGCTGAAAAGCCGATCCCCCGTAGCCAACTTTGGTGTCCCGCAAAACTGGCGTGTAAATCTTCCTGCAGATCCCATCTTTGAATGGTGAAATCCATCGAACCGGCAAGCAAATAACGTCCGGTTGGATCGTAGCGACAACTGACCAACGGCGCAGAGTACTTCCACTCGCGGGCGACATGTGACGCCTTGATATCTCGCTGCGGTGTTGGGGGGACAGTTTCTTCGCTCACGCCAATAACTCCTCAATCTCGTTGCCTGTAGGATCGGCCAGAGGAACCGACCGGCCACCGATGTCGAATTCACTGCGTGGGTCGAGCCCGATGGCGCGCAGGTAGGTGTGAAACAGATCCGCCGGCGTGACCTCACGTTCGGCGATTTCGGTGCCGTCCTTGTTCATGGCTCCGATAACCGCTCCTGGTTGGATTCCGCAGCCAGCCAAGGCAATGGAAAACCCTTTCCCCCAATGGTCACGCCCATATTTGCGATTGATCCGCGGTGTGCGGCCGAATTCGGTAAGGACTAGGACCAAGGTGCTTTCCAACAGGCCTCGCTCTGCCAGGTCTTCGATCAGGGTGGAGAACGCCTGATCAAATTCTCCCAATTGTTCGATGTGAAAATTGAAGTTCTCAGAATGCGTGTCGTAATTCGTATGACTAACTTGTACGAACGAAACTTCGTTCTCCATTAACCGACGTGCTAGTAAGCATTGTTTTCCCAGGTCAGAGGTGCCGTATCTTTCGACATCCTTCTCAAGTTCCTTCGTGACATCAAAGACGTCGCGGTTCGCCATCAATTGGACTGCTTGCTCGTAGCTTTCCGCGTACACGTCGGTTTCTGCGGTACGTCGGCGTTGTAGAAAACGATGGTTTGCCTGCCTGCGAAACGCTTGTCGCTGGTCATTGATCGTGGCAGTCATGCCTCCCGGTAACTGACTGTTGCGCAATCCGCCGTTGGTGCCAACCGAGATGCTGCCGTATTTAGGACCGAGAAATGCCGAATCGTTTTTCCGTGCACCAACGTTCGTAGAAACGTGGATGTGTCCGGGCATAGCAGAATCTCCGTCATCCAAACCTTTCGCGACGATCGAGCCGATGTGTGGAAAGTCTGCCGTGGGACTCTTATTGTGGCCACGTTCGATTTGGTAACGGCTAAGAGCATGATTGTTGCTGTTGGTGTTGACGCTGCGGATCAGAGAAATGTGGTGCATCTGCTGAGCGGTATTGGGCAGCAATTCGCACACATGAATTCCCGGCACTGAAGTAGGAATCGCCTGAAACGGACCGCCGTTCACGGTGCCCGGTTTGGGATCAAAAGATTCGAATTGACTGACACCCCCACTCAGGAAAATCGACAGCACACGTTTTCCCTGGGCCGCAATTTGCGCCGCGTTGGCGGGATGAACGAGCGAGCTTAAGCCGGTTGCAGCGCAGGCTCCGCCAGCAACCTGGCCCAAAAAACTACGCCGAGCAATCGAGTGCTCTGCCGATCGACACGCGTAGGTACACTTCATGATATTTCTCTTTTACCGTTCTCTGTGAAAATCCTGCATGCAAGGCAGGTCGTGTAATTGCGATCAGTCTCTATCGAATGAAACGGAACTCCAGCGAGGTCAGCAAGCCCCATGCAACTTCTTTGATGGCCGCAGTCCGATCGTCTTGCCGTTCGGCCAGGTAAGCTTCTACATCTGCCCGTTCCTCTGCTGTAGCAGGTCGGGCGAAAAGGGCCACGTACAGCTCGTCTGCCAGGTCCGTGTCTTGGTCAATATCTTGCAATCTTTTCAGCAGACTTCCAGGGGCGTCATTCAGCCAGCCTTGTACGCGATTGTCGTTGGTGTAGAACAAAGCCTGGTCCACCGTTGCACTGAAAATGTCTTGTGGCGAACCGCCCGGTGCAGCGAACAGTGAGACATACGTACTCGTCACTTCGTTGATTCGCTTTTGCACGAGGTCGGCAATTTCCTTCCTCTTCTGCGATTCGTCGATTTCTTCATCCTTCTTGTCTTGATGCTTTTTTTCCCATTCCAACTTTGCTTCGTGTTGAAAGCGTGGTTTGAGTTCAAACGCACTGATGGTGCGTCCAGAGAGTTGTGCCGGTGTGAGAGGAACCAGGGTGCGCACGACAAAGCGATTTCCCCAGGATTGGTGCAATTGCTGGCGTACGGCGTTGAGGTCGGCAATCGCCATGTCTCGCGCCTCAGTTGCCGCTTCCAACTCTTTTTCCAGATCGACCAGGGCGCTTTCCTTCGCAGCAATCTCCGTCTTCTCCCGTTGCAATGTTTCCAGCGCCAATTCCGCCGTGGTGAGATCCTGTTGCTTTTCTGTCGCCGTTTGTGTCTCGTTCTTAAGTTTTTCGTTCAGCGATATCTGTTTATTCTCGAGCGATGCGACGACGTCATTCAAGTCCGAATCGTTAAGCTGGTCGGCGGCTGTGCGTGCGGCGATAACGGCTTCTTTCAACTCATCCAAAACGTTTTCCCGCTTCGCTAAGGCCTGCGCGGCTGAGTTTGATTCTTGGTTCAGGCGATTGATCTCATCTCGTTGAACGTCAAGTCTTTGGTCGAGATCTGCGATCGCCTGGCGCCAAGTGTTCCGTTCCTCCCCCGCCGCTTGTACTTTGGCAGCCAACTCTGTGCAGCGATCGGAAAGCGACGTCTGTGATTGTCGTTGGCGAGCATACTCGCTGTGTAACGTGAGTGCCGCAAGTTGTTGCTTCTTTTCGACCAGCTGCGTCGCGCGTCGCCGTTGATGCGAATATATTTCTAAAAGAGCACCTCGCGCTTCGGCCACCATGTCTACAAGTCCCATGCGTTCGGCCTGCAGCTTTGCCAGCTTTTGTCTTTCTGTTTCTGTTTGGTTGGTCGTCTCTTTGATGAGTGACGTTTTCTCATCCAATTGCGCGGTGGTGGCCTCGACGTCCTTCGCCAGCTGATTCGCTTTTTCTTGATAGTTTGTATGTGTTTTCGCCAGGGCAGTGTCATCTGGAAAAGATTCAGCTACCTTCTTGGCTGCTGCAGCTGCGTCTCGGACCAGGGCCAACTGGGCTTGCCTGGCCTGCAGGCCTTCTTCTAGTTCCCGATGGTCCTTGGTCAACGTTGTTTTTTTCTGTTTCAACGACTCTAGCTGTTTCGCGGTTTCTGTGATGGCTTGGTCGATCGTGTCGACCTTCTTGCGGCGCGATGCGAGCTGCTCTAGGATGCGGTCTGCCGATTGTTCGTCGACTTTGGTTTCCAGGTTCGGGATTTCGGCTGTTAGATCTGCAAGCCGACGATTCACTTCTTTGTCGACGATCGCTTCTGCGGAGG
>JAKVCB010000168.1 GCA_022448345.1 Pirellulales bacterium | reverse complement strand
GATGGGGAGGTGGCGTGGCGTCTTTGCCACGTCCGGTGGTAAGCGTGACATCATCAAACAGTTCGATCGGCGGAAGTTCACCCCCGTCGTACCAGGTCATGGTGAATCCGGGCCGCCCATTCAGTTCAGGGAATTCGTACTTGATTCTTGACCAGGCAGGAAAAGCGTCGCCGTCATGCTCGGGGCACTCGGCTTCGACCGCAATCGGGTCGCGCATGTTCAATGCCATGAAAGGCAAATTGCAGGTGTGGCAAGCCATGTCTCCCAGGGCTCCCGTACCGAAGTCCCACCAGCCTCTCCAGGCAAAGGGGTGATATCCATCACCGAACGCGCGGTACGGCGCCGGTCCAAGCCAGGCTTGCCAATTCAATGAGTCGGGCACAGATTTCATCATGGGCCGACGTTCCGGGACTGGCCATACGGGGCGATTCGTCCAGATGTGCACATCAGACACATTTCCGAGTTGTCCTGCCCGGACCTGGTAAGCCGCTTTTCGCATGGGGTTGTATGCGGTCCACTGGTTGCCCATTTGCGTGGCAACTCCGGACTCGTTGGCGATTTCTCCCAGTCGGCGAGCTTCCCAAATTGTGCGAGTCAGTGGTTTCTGGCAGAAGCAGTGCTTTCCCATGCGCATGGCCTTGGAAGCGATGACCGCATGGTTGTGATCGGGAGTTGAGACAGTAACGGCGTCGATCCGATCTCCCAATTGATCCAGCAATTCACGGAAGTCGGAGTACTTGTGGTCGATGGGCGTTCCGAGTTTTTTCTCGATTCGGTCAACGACATTCGAGTCAACGTCGCAGACAGCATAAATTTTTCCGAACTTGGCTGCATTTTTGGTGTCGGAATCCCCCTTGCCGCCTACGCCAATGGAAGCAACTTGAATCTGCTCGTTGGGAGATTTGCTGGTTGCTGCCTGCAGGCCACCGGCGATCCAGTATCCCATTCCGGCGATGACCGAGGTCTCTAAAAATTGGCGACGATTACCGTGAGTGGACATTCAAGAATCCTCTGGGGACGACAAGGGGTAAAACTTGGATAAAATTAGGTCTCCAATGAACCTAATAACCTGTGTGTCCGAACAGCCAACAGGATAATTTTGAGTAAAAGATACCCCACTATCAATCAGCTATATCGGTTATGATAAACAAAAAGTCCGACATCAACCAGTACTTATACCCCTCCTATCGAATGTCCCAGAACCACTCTCTTTTTTTACACCGCAACCTTTTCGTGCGTCGGCCAACGCTTCAACTTCGAGGGGTCTTCATGATGCTGATCGCCATGTTTGGCACTTGGTCGGCTGCTGCGGGAATGGATAAACCAGCGGCTGATTCTGGGGCAGCAAGCCCTGGAATGCTGGAGACGCACATCCACCGCCTGCGCGGAAAAATCAGGCAAAATGAGGCAGGTGAAATCGTCGAAATCGATCTGAAGAACCGGCGGGCCAAGGATGAAGATGTGCCCATGATCGTCACCGCCCCGCGTTTAGAAAAACTTGCCTTGTGGGGTTCGGGGATCACCGACGCAGCTATTGACCATCTGCTTGGCAGCCAAAATCTTGTGCAGATTGCCCTGGAGAACACTCGGATTACCGATGCTGGCCTAGCGAAATTGGCAACACTTCCAAAGCTTAAATCGGTTGACCTTCGACGAGCCACCCGCATCACCAACAAGGGGATCTCGGCGTTGGCGACGATGCCTAACTTGACCTATCTTAAAATCCTTTACACGCGAGTCACCGATCCGGGGTTGGCGGACCTTGCAAAAGCGAAGAAACTCCGCTTGCTCGATACACGTGGTTGCAATATTTCAGACGTTGGGCTTTCGCATTTGGCAACAGCAACATCCCTGGTGAGTTTGAAGCTGCGGAGTTCAGCGATCACCGATGCGGCCCTTGAACATTTGGCTTCGCTTAAAAGGTTGCGAGAACTGGCGCTGGAAGACGCCAAGCTTTCGGACGATGGCATGCAGTCCCTGGCCCGCCTTGCAAATCTTGACAACCTCAGTTTGCTCCGTGTTCCTATCGGTGACGAGGGTCTCTTGCCTCTCAGTTCGCTAAAAAAGATGCGGACTCTTAACTTGCGTGCAACTTACATCAGCGGCGAAGGGTTAAAGCATCTACGGGAGATGCTGAAGCTTCGCAAGCTTGACCTCAGTGAAACGGGTGTAGGGAGCGACAGCCTGGTCCACCTCTCAAAGCTGCCTGAACTTGCCTGGCTGAATTTGTGGAATACCACCGTGCAGGATGAAGGATTGCAAAACCTGGCAATCCTTCCAAAACTTACCTACTTGAATCTCGAAAACACCAATGTGACAAATGCGGGACTAAGTGATTTGGTTCAGGCACCCAATCTTCAAACGCTTGTCCTTGCCGAGACCCGTGTCACCGATGCGGGACTCGACTATCTGGCAGCCATCGAGTCGCTGCGCAACGTGAACCTCCGCCTGACCAAGGTGAGTGAGGATGCCGTGAGACGGCTCCGTGCGGCAAGGCCCAACCTTGCCATCGAAAGCGACTTTTAAACGTGTTGATGGTCGCAGTTGGGCTATCTGCCCGGCTTGCGGGTTCTTCCGGCGACACTTGCCGGTGAACGGTCAATCAGGAAAGCAAACAGGTCAGCGACCTGGTCGAGTGTGAGTTGATTCAACAACCCGGCGGGCATTGCCGATACCGAGGTGGTATGAACTTCCTCAATTTCCTGTTCTTCGATTTGGACCTTTTCGCCACCGGCCGTCAGAATAATGACTTTGCCTGCCCCATCGCGCGTGGCAATCCCAACATATGTGCGCCCACCGGCAACCACGGCTCGGCTCACGTATTGATCCGATACTACGTGTGAAGGGTAGACGATGGATTCAAGCACTTCTTTTTTCTGGAATCGATTGGCGAGCGTGGTAAGATCCGGTCCCAGGCGTTCTCCCTGGCCTTCAACGCGATGACACTTGCTGCACTGTGCAGTGCGGAAGATCTTGGATCCGTTAACCGGATTGCCAGAAGTTCCCTCTTCGGAATCAAGAAAACTTAAAAGTTCTTCATAGCTCCATTTGTTTTGCCCAACTTCCTGGGGCAATTGGGCAGCAGGTGCGTTGGGGAAAGTATGCCCGTACCACTTTTGCCAGGTGACAAGTTGTTCATCGAGGGTCTTGCCGCTGTTGGGTATCCCTGTCCAGTGGGTGAGAAGTTTTGTGGCCAATTCGCCTTCGGCATCGTGCATTCGTAGCCCTTGCAGAATTACATGTCGGTACGGTTCGGCCGTTTCCGGTTTTTGTGGGACCTGGCTGAGGGCATGGAGCACATCGCCGGCCGCGACGCCGTCAATTGTTTTGAGGGAATCAACCAGGAGATCCCAGTTTGTCCCACTCGGATTTACAGTCAGACTCATGGCGACCGAGGCGCGGCGTTCGGGTTGGGTCCTGTAGATTTCGTACAGGTGAGCGGTGGAATCCGCGTCAGGAAAGCGACCAAGCGTAGCGACGATACCGACCCGCAGGCGGTCGAACACGTCACCATCGTGGCTGGCAAGTCGTTGGTCGAGAGCCCGAATTTCAGCCAGCACATCGGGGCTTGTATTGTCGGGCAGTCTGGCAAGCACCGATAGAGCGGAGGTGGGATATTGTTCACCAACAGCGAGGACCTGACGGCGTTCGACAAGGCTGAGATGGGTAAAGAAGTCCCGAGCAAAATTCTCGACGTAGGCACTCACGCTGTGCCCTCCCTTGAGATCCCGGGCTTTTTCGTAGTATTGCAGGAAGGCCAGTTTTTGTTCAGTTTGCCACCCGCTTCGTAGCCGTGGGGCATAGGCCGCCAGGTGGAGTTTTTCGACTTCGGGAATATCGTGTGCCAACTGTTGAGCGAACAAAGATGCGGCTTCAGGCGGATCGAGATAGGCCAATACCTTGACCAATTCGCGATTCATGGCACTGTCAGAGGTGGGGAATTCGTAGACCAATTGTTTTGTGAGGCTGGGGACTTCCTGTGGTGTAATTTGGCCACGATGGAGAGCGAGTTGGACGACGCGTAATGTCTCAAGGAAACTTTGATGGGTAAGCAGGCCGTCAGGTCGTCCCACATTTTGCGAGTTGCCTTGAATCATGCTTTCACACCGCCGGAGGATTTCGAGCGAGACTTCCCGCGATGGATATGCAATCAATAGACCGGTAGCTCCTTGCAAGAAGGTGCGCGTACTGGCAGTCTCCAGGACCTCTTGCTGCCATTGCGGCGCGGGCAGCTTTTCCAGGGCGCGGCGTGCGGCGAAAGCGACAAAGCGGTCTTCATCGTTTAAAAGCCCAACCAACACGTTGCTTGGCGACTGTTGTCCGCGATGTGACACGGCCTCACAGGCCAGACGACGTACCCGGGCATTGGGATCTTGCAGCAAGTCGACGAGTCGCTGGTCGAAATCGGGCTCACTCCGTTGTCCCATCAGGCGGACTACATAGGCCCGCAGGTCAGGTTCACGGTCTTCGCTTATGGTCAACAACAACTGGCTGGTGGGTCTTGGGCCAAAGAGGGCGAGGAGTTCCAGTGCTCGTTTTCTGTCCCGGACCGAGTGTTTTTTGTCAGTGGCGATTGCCGCCAGTTCTATGGGCCAGGCATCTCCCAGGTTTTGCTTCACAGCGATAATTTTAGTCCGGGCCCAATCTGCTCCGACTTGGGGTTGTCGGATTGCTTGTTCGATACCTTTTCCAAGCTCCGTAACGGCTTCTGGTACTTTACCTTTCCAGCGAACGCGATAGATGCCGCCATCGGTACCGCGGCCTCCGGTGCAAAAATAGAGGGCACCGTCGGGACCGACCGCCATATCGGTGACGTTTAGTGGCCGGCCTTTAAGAAAGACATTACATCGTGCCTTGTAACTTGCTCCATCCGGTTCGAGATGCACGGCGTAGATTAGTCCGCGCGCCCAGTCTCCCAGGAAGAGTTTGTTCTGCAGTCGTATGGGGAACATCACATGATCGTAATATTCGACTCCGGTTGGCGACCCGCCACCCAACTGTTGGATAGCTGGCAAGCTATCAATATAAGTTGAAGGCCACTTGGCCCATCCGCTTCGCCAACCAAATTCAGCACCGGGTGTCACGTGATTAATTCTAGTAGGTCTATACCATGGGGTTCCGAGATCCCATTCCATGTCGGCGTCGAAGGTAAAGAGTTCACCATCTTCATTGAACGCAAAGTCGTAGGGGTTGCGAAGTCCACCAGCTGCAACTTCTGCGAAACTCCCTTGCGTGTCGGTTCGTATGACGGTTCCACCTGGTGCAGGAACTCCAACGGCATGGCCGCGTGGATCTTCATAACGGGGTTCAATGAGGTCGCCCTCATACTCGATGATATACGGACTCTTTGGATCGGGTTTGGCGGCAACCCGTGCAAAGTTGCCGATGATGATATACAACAGCCCGTCGGGTCCACGGCGAACTGCGTGCGGCCCATGTTCTCCTGGCGAACCTCGAAATCGCAAGATTGTTTGGGTATGGTCTGCCTGCCCATCTCGATTGGTGTCGTTGAGACGATACAGGGCACTTCCATTTGGCCCTTTTCCGACAGCAAAAACGCTCGATTGCAGCGACAAGATGCCTTGTGCGGTGTTGACTTGATCCGAGAAGACGCTCACCGACTCGAACTTTCCATCTTGATTATGGTCGGCGACCAACAACAACGGCCCCCCTTCCTGCGATGCGAGAATGTTGCCCTGCGAGTCAAAAGTCATTGCAATAAGCGACCCCGTTTGTTCATCCGATGCCAAACGGTCGATGGCAAACTCGGGGTCGACCGCAAATCGTGCCCCTTCCTTGGCGATGACGATTTCGTCACCCCAAGGTAAGGTTGCTCCCATAAGGCCATATTCTGCTGCGGGTAGCCAGTCCTTGTCGCGAAAGTTCCGCTGATTCCAGTTGTTGAACTGTTTGACGCTGGTGCGCCACGAGCTGTTGGTCACGGAACTCTCGAGGGTGCTGCCTGGTTCTTTTGTGAGGACTCGTGCGACCAGTCCGGCTGGACCAGTTTCTGTATTATGAACCTTGGCCGCGACGACATTTTTACCCGGTTTAAGTAGTTTGGTGACGTCATGCACATCCATCTTGCGCCAATCGTTACCTGTGGCGACGGGTCGCCCGTTTACAAAAAGTTCGTATCGATTGTCGGCGCAGATGTGAACCTGACCGAATTCAACTTGTCCCAACGTAAACGTTTTTCGGAAGTAAACATCGCCCACAGGGGCCTGGTCTTTCGTGTGCGCCGACGACCAAATCCACTGGGCCCCTATCAGTTGGCTAAATGCCTTGCGATCTTGAGCTGTACCCTGCTCGAGAGTGATCGGTTTGCCGGCTGGTTGCTTGGACGCAACTCGGTTGGCAGTCTTTCGTGGCAGTGCCCGGTTCCGCGAATTGCGAGGCGATTGGCCCGCCCTGTTTTTGGACGTGTTGTTTGGTGTTGCTGGCGCAGAAGCATTGAACGGCTTTCCCTGGGCGGAAGCGTTCCAGGTCATCAGCGTGAGCACAAAAACAGAAAACAGAGTACGTGCATGCAAGGATAACCAATTCATAAATTGCCTCGCAGAGAATTGAGGATAGAATCGTGATGCCAGCAAATGGCCGCGTACCTTAGCTGAATTGGTTGTCAGCCAACAACAGGCGTTTCCGAAATTCTGTTGCAAGCTAGCAGTAGGGGGCAAGAAGTCGCACAGCCAAAAGTTTCCGCCGGAGACGGAAAAGCGTTCAATAACAGCGATTTGGGGCGATAGGGGGTCTCGCCTTGTTGGTCCGTTACATCTTTTGGATCCCAATCGCAAGAAGATATCCCGGCAGGACTTTTTTCGGCTCTGAGTTAACGTGATGGTGACCTCTGCTGCGCACGGTCCCGGCGACTCCGGAAAGACAGTCGTAGTTGCGCCATGCCCTCCGCCGCCGCTGCGAAAATGTGGCCAGAACGGGCTCTGTCGGTGAGTGGGTTGGAAATCGCGAAGCAGGTATCCATGGTGGCCGAAGCTTCCATCGTCGTCCGGGATATCTTTCCGGTTCGAGCTATTTCAACGATGGGACTACGGTGATCAAGATCGACGCATATTTCGGGCTCTGTTTTACTCCCCTCACAAGGCAGCAGCGACGCCTGGCAATGGTAACGTTCCACGGTAGTTTACCGCTGTAGTGTTGTCGCCATGCGCGGGGTGTGGAATGCCTTGGACCAGAGGTGTGCTCACCGGCCAAACGAAGAACAGGCCAAAGAATTGATTGGGTGATAAAATGATACGAGCGCAAGAAATAGTCCCACGGCATTTTAGTGGCCATGGGACTTGCAGTGCTACGCCCAATATTGTCTGACAAAGTTCAACTTGTTTCCGAAGCGTAAGCAATTCCAACTAGCTCATTGGATACTGTGAACCATTCATGATTGACAACACCGCGAATGGTTTCCAAATCCTGGTTGGCAAAGGTGGCGATATCAACGAGACCTTGTGGTTGACCTGCCTTGTAAAGGTAGTCCCAGATTTCGTCACGTAGTTCATTCATAGTTTGTATCCTCTGGTGAGTTGTATGGCGCTAAAAGTGAGTGTCCGTTTCAGTGTGGCACCGCGGTTTGCAGCGGCAAGATGCCACAAAGCTATGCGAACAGTTTTGGCTTGTTTCTACTGGCGGTTGGATGGCTTGGATGCTACTCCTCGTTGTCGCAGGTATTCATTGCCGCAAATCCATCAGTTGTCAGGCTGTATCCTCCTTCAAAACGCTCTTTCAGGAGCAAACCTCGTTCGACCATATTCCGTAGAGCGACTTTATGCTTTTGAACCATGGCATCATCCAAGCAGATCATATTCCCCGGGGTTGCGAGGTATTGACGAAAAACAGCCATTAAGTCTTGTTCTTTCGCAGATAACATTGATCAAGGACCTATTAAAAGTTGGCAAACACACGTGTAGGCAAGCACGGTGTCAGTTAAACAAGTTTGGGATGAAAACAAGGACCAAAAATGGCACCAATCGGGCAGCCTCGCCTAATGGACTTGTGAATCTACAAGGTCGAGAAACGGGGCCGTTCAAGAACAAGCCGTCTACTCAAGGAGTTCAAAAAAAATAATCTGTAGGTATACATTTTCTACGAAATGGGTTTCTGAAGGTTCGGTGTCAAATTCGTGCACAATCGACTTCGCGAAGTGGAGATCCGAGGGGTCTGCCAATGATCGCTACGGGGTTTTCTGCAGGTTTTTTGAATATTTGCGCTTCAATGCCAAGTGATGATTCTTGTGTGGGCAGTCGCCCTTTGTTTTCCTTTGGAGGGCCACCTTCGTAGGTTGAATCGTTGAGTTGTTGGATCCCGGTTTGCAGGTCTTCCTTTTTTGTTCTGTTTC
>JAKVCB010000167.1 GCA_022448345.1 Pirellulales bacterium | reverse complement strand
TCCGCTAGAAATCGAGGATCCGTTTCACCGGCAATATCGACAAATCGGCACTCTCGCAAACTACGAAACCACGTGCCTTGCCTTTTTGCGAATCGGCGCGTGCGCGACTTAATGCGGTCGGTCATTTCACCCAGGTCAACCTTTTGTTGCCGATAATCCAATACTTCGCGATAACCGACCGCTTGACTTGCGGTACGGCCTAAACTCCGCCCTCCAGAAGTCAGGCCGACCACCTCCTCGACCAAACCTGCTGTAAGCATGGCATCAACTCGACCTTCGATTCGAGAATGTTGTTCGCCTCGCTCTCTGCGAAGCACGAAAACCCGACATTGCTGTGCGTCCCTTCCCTCTTCAAACTCAATTTGCTGATGGCTAATTGGCCGACCCGTGGCCCCATAGACTTCCAAGGCACGAACTAATCGGCGCGTGTCGTTAGGATGGATTTGCGCCGCTGCAACCGGGTCCACTTGCTCCAGGCGGGTGAAAAGCGATTCTCGTCCAAATTGCTCAACTTCGGTTTCAATTTCCTTGCGGAGTTCCCAGTTCGCGGGTGGCCCATCAAAAAGTCCTCGCAAAATACTCTTCAAATAAAGCGGTGTTCCCCCAACAAAGAGTACTGCCTTTCCACGTGCTTGAATGTCAGAAACCGTCAACTCCGCTATCTCTATATACTGAGCCACACTAAATTCTTCTTGTGGGTCGCAGATATCAAGTAAATGGTGTACGACAACAGACTGTTCCTCGGGTGTCGGCTTGGCCGTACCAATATCCATACCCCGGTAGATTGACATCGAATCGAGCGAAAGAATTTCGGCATCCAGAAGCCTTGCCAATTCAATCCCCACACATGTTTTTCCACACGCGGTAGCCCCACTCAAAAACCAACAATCGCAAACTGGAATACTCACTTGCAGCAGCCTCCGTTGATTGACCCGAGGTCAATTGTCACCATTTAAGAACCATCTTAGACTACCCGCTAGGAAAATGGCTAAAGCCCTGGTAAATCTTCCGTTTCATTGTTGTTGACTGACTCGACCTTGGAAAGGTGTACGAAGCATGAATCCCCCAATCAGACCGCTGGATCTGCTTGAGCAAACAATCACCCAACGGGCGCAAACTCCTGGGGGGAAGTCGTACACCCGCAAGTTGCTCGCGGGCGGACTTGATGCCATTGGCGGTAAGATTATTGAAGAAGCAGCCGAACTTGTCGAAGCTGCGGCAGAAACTGGCGAGAAGGCCCGCTCCCATTTTCTGCATGAAGCGGCAGATTTGGTCTACCATCTGCTCGTACTCCTTCAGCATAAAGAGGTCTCACTCATCGATGTCGAAGAAGAACTTGCGAGACGATTTGGTGTCTCTGGTATCGACGAAAAAAAGAACCGAGGTCCATAATTCACACCCTTACCTGATAGCACTTATCCCTGGTATGCCCTCACCTACGAAGGACCTGCCAGCCACGGTCTCCCATTTGCCATCACGAAGACACAGCCCGAAATAGACTCCAATCAACGCTCACCACCTGGAAACCTCCATCACTCCCATGTCCACCAACCTCCGCATCGGCATTCCCAGCAAAGGCCGTCTCGCCGACGGCGCCATCAAACTCCTGAAAGAAGCTGGCCTCCGTTTCCGCCGCCAAGATCGCGGCCTGTTTGCACCAGTCCACGATGTACCCATTGATGTCACGTTTCTTCGTACTGATGACATCCCGGTCTTGTGCGCCGAAGGTGCAATCGACCTGGGAATTGCGGGCAGCGATCTTGTTGCAGAAGCAAATGCCAACGTGGTCCACCGATTGTCTTTGGGCATGGGGAATTGCCGTCTTGCAATCTGCGTTCCTGAAAACTGTAATATTCAAACACCTGCCGACCTCGACGGATGCTCGGTCGCAACAAGTTTTCCAAATCTCGCGCAAACTTACCTCCGCGAGCATCAAGCCGAAGTCCATGTGGTGGAGTTAAGTGGCTCAGTTGAGGTAATGATCGCCCTGGGCGTTGCCGATGCCATTGTCGATCTGGTCGAAACCGGTAGCACCCTAGTCGCAAATAAACTGCGAATTCTTGCCGAAATCGGTACGTATGAAACGGTGCTTATCCAATCCCCTAAGACCACTCACCTCACGTTGGTTGACCGTATTGTCCGTCGAATTGAAGGAGTCGTCATCGCACGGAGTTATTCGCTGCTGGAATACAACATTCAACAGACACATCTTGCAGCGGCCGAAAAAATCACACCAGGGTTCGAATCTCCCACGGTTAACCGACTTGAAGAAGAAGGGTGGTGTAGCGTGCGGGCTATGGTTAAACGAGGTGAAGTCGTTGATGTTATGGAACAGCTTGAATCGCTCGGCGCAACAGCAATACTCGAAACGGCTATTTCCAATTGTCGCTTGTAATATTTGACCTACTCTGTCGGTTCACGGGTTGCAAAGTCACTCTCCAATGATTTTTACAAGCACCCGTTTCCTTCGCCTGCCATCAAACTCATAGTAAAAAATGTGCTCCCATGGCCCCAAGTGCAATTCTCCCTTGGTAATAGCCACCACCACTTCCCGTCCCATCACTTGCCGTTTGTGATGCGCATCGGCATTGTCTTCACCCGTTCGATTGTGGTGATAGCGATCGGGTGACGGATCAAAGGGCGCCAACTGCTCCAGCCACACTTCATAGTCGTGATGTAGCCCTGATTCGTTGTCGTTGATAAATACGCTGGCGGTAATGTGCATAGCATTGACCAACACCAAACCATCTTGAACCCCGCTCTCAGTGACCAATCGCTCAACTTCCCGGTGAATCGACACAATCGCGCGCCGTTCAGGAATTTCCATCCACAGTTCTTTGGTAAGTGTTTTCATTTGGTGTTCACTCGTTGTGAAATTTCAGTCTCGCGATCGTGTCGTGCCAGCTGTGGGAAAGTCTTTTGGGGCAGGAATACTGACTTCGCCAGTGGCTGCCCACTCGGTTCCCCGTGACAGGGTCGTCATAAATCCGACACACTTTATGGAATAATCGGCGTGCCCCAAAACCGTGTGGAAACCACGCCCCTGGCCATAGGAAATTGTCATTAATATGGGCTCATCACGGCCGCTACCATTCTGCGCAGGATCAGCATAAGCCGTGGCTAAAATCGACATCTTATGCGCCGGTCCTCGCAGGCGATCGTAGAGTTCATCCTGAGTATGCATCCAAACCTTCGGCAATCCCCGGGTAATCGGATGGTCAACATCGCGGACTGTCACCTGAAACTCGTGTTGTGAACCATGATGGCCACCCGGACCAGGGGTGTGATCACGGATGACCTCTCCATTTTTCAGATAAACGTACGGCCCGGAATGTTCATCCCGTCCATGCCAGCCACCGAGCCCGCAAATCTCGTTGTATTCAGACCAATCTGGAAAGGCATTGTCGGCGGCATGCACACAAACAAAACCACCACCAGTGCGGACATAGACTTCAAAGTCTGCTCGTGTTTGTTCCGACCAGGGTGATCCATTGTAATTGCTTAGTACAACATCGTAGTTTGAAAATCGTGGTTGAAACTCGCTCATGTCTTGCCGTGCTGAAGGGCTCGTTGCCACGTCGACGGAAAAACGGCCTGTCGCTAGCAGCCCGTTGCGGAGGATGGGGGTCGTCTTCTGCCAGTCATGGTTATTCTGGCCATCAATGATCAGCACCCGAACTTGGTCATCGGCATGAATGCATGTCGACAACCCCAAAACGATGACAAGCAGTACAAAACCGGAAATCGTTTGCATTGAATTTCCCTTTTGGTGCACATTTTCTGAAAATTGTTCGTTGCTCACCCGACTTCTGTATCCACCTGCTTATTCTACCGTGGCACGCGGCGAAGCGCAAATACTGTCTCCAATGTAGCTGATCTTCCTGCCACCACCACGACTTAACATGTCTATCCAGAAGCAGGGTCCAAATCTTGTTGCAACACCAGTCACCTGGCACCAGAGGACCGTTGAACCTCTCAACCACAAGTTCGGCAAAGGTACTTAGAGTGGCGTAATATCTGGCGGAGGCGCCATGTATTTTTCGCAGTAGCGAGCAGTTGCTTCATTTGGAAGCCGACAACGATAGGCCGTAACAAAGACGCCGAGGCTCAGGATCACTACCCCTATGGTATCCCACGGATAGACCAGCAGTGCGATCCCTCCCCCAAAATCCCCCAGATAAGAGAACGCCAAAAGTCCAACGCCATAGGGAATTAGCCATATCGCTTGTGGCAGGTCGAGTTGTGAAACAGGAACCCGGTTCCAAACCATCTTAATGGTAAAGAGCATTAAACCAACTCCAATCACCAATCCCAATCTCCAGTTGGTCTCCCAGCCACCCCAATAAACGATAAGCGTTGCCACCACAAAGCTCACAGGAGCAATAATATGTACGGCCGGCAACCGAAACGGGCGGGACAAGTCAGGTAACTGCTTGCGTAGCGCAACAACCGCCAACGGCCCTGCACTAAACGAAATGGTGATTGCAGCCCCGTTAATCGCAACCGCTTCTTCGAATGATATGAAGGCTACAACGGCCACTCCAAACACAAAATTCATAGCCAGAGCTCGCAAAGGAACACCGCGTGAAGATAACTTATCCAACCACTTGGGAAAGAATCCATTTTGGCTGAGAGCATATCCCAACCTTGCCATCGATCCGGTTGCGACAAGCCCGCCTCCAAAAGGAGCCACAATGGCCCCGGTGTAAAGCATCACGTTAACCCAGGTAAGACCAAGCGCAGCCACAACGCCCATCATGGGTGCCATATTGCTGTCTATCTTGAGCCCTGCCCACCCTTGCGATATTTCATCCGGGTCCAGGCCACCAATAAAGGCGATTTGGAGCAGTCCATAGATAGCCACGCAAATAATCAGGCCGGAAGTTAATGCCACAGGAATCGTAAAATTGGGTCGCTTTACCTCTCCGGCAAGATCGATTGCATGCCTAAATCCAATGAATGCAAATATAACCCCACCACTGGAAATTGCCGCGAAAACACCCCGCATGCCATTCGGTGCAAACTCTGATGCATAAAAATTACTGGGAGTGAAATGCATGAAAATAATCAGGACCGGGATGACCGTAGGTACCAGAAGCTTCACGACGGTGATCCAGAGATTTGCCCGCACAAACGCAGAAACCCCCCATGCATTAACCACGACAAAGAATGCCAGAATGGTCACCGTAACCAGCATACCAGGCACTGTGAGATTCCCCTCGATCGTTTCTCCCTTGAACAACCAGGGAAAATACTGGCGAAAGTACTCCAGCATCGCAATCGTCTCGATCGGCGCTGCCGTGTTGTAGCCAACCCACGCAGACCAACCGAGGACCGAACTGGTTACATCACCATGTGTGAAATGGGGCAGTCTCGCGATTGCCCCCGCCACCGGAAGAATACTCGTCGTCTCGGCAAAGCAGAGCGCGAGAATCAAAATCGCGGCACCACCAATGAACCAGGAGATGATTGATGCGGGGCCAGCAATTTGGCTTGCCAAAAAGGGCGCAAACAACCAACCCGAACCAATGATTCCGCTGACAACGACAAATGTCAGCCCGAGAAGGCCGATTGTGCGTTCGAGCTGCATTACTGGCCTTTTCTGTGAAGCCTTGATTGCTGAACGGCAACCGCTGAGGAACTTTGTTATCGCATTTCGCAATGCGATCGTCTATGTACGTCCAACCTGCATTCTGTGCTCCCGATCACCCAAACGCAAGTTTTGTTCCTGCCTGGCAAATTATTCGCGATAGAACCCCAACTGCAAGGCGATTGGTAGACCGTTATTCACTAAATCCCATCCCGGCAACTCGTTAGACGAGTTGTTTCGATTTCATAAAGTCCGATAAACAGGCAAAATTACCGGCTCCTGTTGATATTAAAAGGGGTTGGCTGACAACGGCGGGATTTTAGAAGGCGTCACCCGGACCACCCTTTAGAAGCGCCTACCCACTCCGAATGCGCCAATCGTTAATTTTGCTCTCTCAAAGTCGGCTCGTGGACACCCGGAATGTCGCCAGGTTGCCTCTGCAAATCCAACCAAACACAGCGATGAGACGCCACACCGCTCATGCATCCCGCTTCGGAACTGCGGAAGATCTCCACTAGCGGCACTATCTCCCCCTAGCGGCACTGTGGGTGATAAGCCTGACTCACACAACCGTGGTGGGCCTGGGCAGTCGTGGCGCTAAAATCGGCCAGGTAACCCCGCGGCTCGAAAGCGGGCTCCCGAGAGACCCACGATTCGCGTCGCCTGGCCAGTTGCTCATCATCGACGTGCAAATGGATCTCTCCCGCCAGCAAGTCGAACGAGATTTCGTCGCCATCGGTGACCAGGGCAATCGGACCTCCCACGGCCGCCTCGGGAGAACAATGCACACCGATCGCGCCATGCGAAACGCCAGACACGCGGGTGTCAGAAAGAAAGGCCACCTTGCCATCGAGTTCGGGCACCGCCAGGGCAGCCGTCGCCACCAGGACCTCGGGCATCCCGCAGGCGACCGGGCCCAGGTAACGCAGTACGATGATCATCCCGGGCTTTATCCGTTTGGCTTCCACTGCCTGGACCACTTCCCGGGCATCGTTGAAACAAAGGGCCGCGCCTCGAAAAGTGGGCTGCTGCATGCTGGAAACTTTGAAAACCACGCCTCCGGGAGCGAGATTTCCAAAACAGACCTGCATGTCGGCGAAAGGTTTTAGCGCCTGGTCCACCGGAACCAGCAGATCCTGGTCGGCTGGGACTTCAGGCACTTCGGCCAGGTTCTCAGCCAGGCTCCGACCGGTGACCGTCACGCAGTCTCCCTTGAGCAAGCCGGCATTCAAAAGATGTTTGAGCAGCAGCGGGGTTCCCCCCAGGTGGTGCAAGTCGACCATCGTGCGCTTGCCGCGGGGGGCAAAGTTAGCCAGGACCGGTGTGGATTGGAGGATTTTTTGGATGTCGGCCAGATCGAACGAAACGGCCGCCTCCCGGGCCAGGGCCAACATGTGAAGGATACCGTTGGTCGATCCGCCTGCGGCAGCAATGGCCACTGTAGCGTTTGTGAAGGCATCTCTGGTAAGGATGTCTCGCGGCCGCAGATCATTGGCCAACAACCCACGCACCAGTGGCCCAACCGCCAGGCACTCCTCCCGTTTCTGGGGTCCCTCAGCTGGAATCGAACTGCTGTAAGGGGCCATCAAGCCGATCGCTTCCATCGCGATTCCCCATGTGTTGAACGAGGCTGCAATGCCACACCCCCCCGGGCCTGGGCAAGCCGTACGCAAGATTTGATCCGCCTCCTCTTGGGTCATTGCCCCCACGCTCGCAGCAGCCTGCGAATCGTAAACATCCAGGATGGTCACGTCACGACCGTCGTGACACCCAGGCCGAATGCTTCCGCCGCTCACCAGCAATCCCGGGTAATTCAAGCGGGCCAATGCCATGGCAAACCCAGGTCCGTTCTTGTCGCAGTTGTGAAGACCAATCAAGGCATCGTACCCGTGGGCCGAGATCACACATTCAGCAGCGTTGGCGATCATGTTTCGCGAAGGGAGACTGCCATTGCCCCCCTCATGACCTTGCGAGATGTTGTCACTAACGGCAGGAGTTCCGAACGGAAAACCAATCAGGCCGACTTCCTTGCAGCCTTCGGCCAGTTGGCGGGCAAGTTCGTAGGCGTGCAGATTACACAGATTCCCGTCTAAAAGGGGCGTGCCAATCCCGACCTGGGCCCTGTCGAGGTCCTGCTCGTCGAAACCAAGCCCATAGTAAAAGGCAGTCACACCCTTTTGCCATCCGCGGGTCAAGTGACGACTGTTCCAGTTAAGTGGCGGGGAAGGATCTCGTGACGGGGACAAACTAGTTTCCTCGTAAAATGATGAGGGCAACCGTGTCAGCAAACTGCGCATCAAAGCTGGCTGCCGGAACCTTGGTAAATCGGCGACAGAAAAACCCATCTTACTCCCATTGGCAAACGTTTCCAATCCGCGGAACTTTTTAGAGGTCCTTGCGTCGTGCACAACCGAGAAAGAAGCCTCTTTCCAGCAATGAGCCAAGCCTGGCGAGGCGCATTCAGTAGGGGTGGCCTAGATGAACTGCAAACCGTAACTTAAACGATGAAGTCACTATTTCGGGGAAAGTCATAACTCCCTAACACCACCAGCATTTGCCTGTTTTCCAAATAATTCTCATCGCAACAAGGACTACCACACACCATGCAAACCTGTGACTTTACCAGGTCGTTTTTCCATTTTGAAACCGATCACGAGGCACCATCGCCGCTGACGATCACGGTCCAGCAGCCCATCACTCGAAACCAGGTGCGGATACCTGTGGAATGTCGCTGTGAAGTCACCAACCCCCAAACCGGCACGACCACTCAGTACGTACTCGGTGCTTCTTGCAAGACCGAAAAAGTGAATGTCGAAC
>JAKVCB010000166.1 GCA_022448345.1 Pirellulales bacterium | reverse complement strand
CACGGCGTACGATACAACCGTGCTGTCAAACACACTCTCCATCAGCACTCCCTACTTCATGATCTAATTCAAAAACGCCAGCATGCAAGATCGTTCCCGCACAACCGCGCTATCCCGCAATTTTGAAGGCCTTTGTGTCGTCGCTTTCGAAAGTCGTCGCGCCGATGACATGGCAAGACTAATTCAAAAACATGGTGGTGTTCCTAAAGTAACTCCTTCGATGCGCGAATTGCCTTTCAAAGAAAACCAAATGGCCATTGATTTTGCCAATCGACTTATTGCAGGGAAGATCGATGCAATCATTTTCTTGACCGGCGTAGGTATCCGCTATCTGATAAAACAAATTGAAAGTAACGTGGACCTTCAGGAGTTCCTTACCGCCGTGCGCAATGTTCATACGATCGCGCGGGGCCCCAAGCCACTGGCAGCTCTACGAGAACTTGGCATTCAGGCCACCTATCAAGTCCCGGAACCCAACACCTGGCGCGAACTCCTTGCCACGCTCGATGCTCAACTTCCCGTAGCAAATCTGGTAGTGGGATTACAGGAATATGGCATCACCAATCCCAACCTTACCGCGGGACTTGAAGCGAGGGGGGCCATTGTCGACCCAATTCGCGTTTATGAATGGGGTCTTCCCGAAGATCCTGCGCTGCTAATAGAGAGCCTTCAACAACTGGCTAGCGGGGCTTCAAACGTAGTCCTCTTTACTTCGGCCAACCAGGTCCGAAACCTACTAACAGTAGCTGACGATTTAGGTATTGAAGAAAAACTGCGCACTGCCTTGCGGAAAACTGTGGTTGGTTCGATCGGTCCCACAACGAGCGAGATGCTGCGTTCTTGTAATTTGCCTATCGATCTTGAACCGCAGCACCCGAAGATGGGACCGTTGGTTCAGGCTGCTGCAGAAAGGGCGGCTACATTGCTGTCCCGTAAGCAACAAATTAATATCCGTCTCACCGCTGACCCAGGGAATGAAATGGACACACAATCCCCTTGGTACAACAGCCCCTTTCTCAAAGCTTGCCGCTTGGAACCGACTGAATTCACACCCGTATGGCTGATGCGACAAGCGGGTCGCTACTTGCCCGAATACCGGGCGGTCCGGGCCAACACGTCCTTTTTGGAACTGTGCAAAAACCCCAGCCTGTGTAGCGAAGTCATGTGCACAACCGTTGAACGGCTCGGCGTCGATGCCGCAATTATTTTTAGCGATTTACTCCCCATCCTGGAACCAATGGGGATGCAGTTGGAGTTTTCTGTCGGCGAAGGACCCGTGATTCACAATCCTCTCCGCGATGCAACCGATGTCGATCGTGTCATGGAATTAGAAAGTACGGATTCACTGCACTTTGTCATGGAAACGGTCGAAAAAACACGGGCCGATCTTCCTGACTCAATCCCATTGATCGGCTTTGCCGGAGCCCCCTTCACACTCGCCAGCTATGCCATTGAGGGAGGGTCCAGCCGCTCCTTTCTCCATACGAAAACACTTATGTATCATGACGAGTCGGCTTGGAACGCGCTCATGCAGCGACTGGCGAGAGCCGTTGTGCGGTACGTAAACGCCCAGATCGCATCAGGCGCGCAAGCTATTCAACTCTTTGACAGTTGGGCAGGTTGTCTTGGGCCACTCGATTATCGGAAGTACGTCCTGCCGGTGATGAAAAAGATTCTTGCCGAGATAACTCCAGGGATACCTGTCATTAGTTTTGCAACTGGAAATCCCTCCCTGCTACCCCTCCTGGCCGAAGCAGGGCCCCATGTCGTCGGTGTCGACTGGCGGATCGAAATGGAGTCGGCCTGGGAACTGGTTGGCGAAGACCATGCCGTACAAGGGAACCTCGACCCGCTTGTCTTGCTGGCGGACCGCGCCACAATTCGACAACGGACAACTTCCATTCTTAACCAGGTTGGTGGAAAACCGGGCCATATTTTTAACCTCGGACATGGTGTGCTACCTCAAACGCCTCCCGACAATGCCCGGGCCCTGGTCGACATTGTGCATGAAATTAGCAGTCAACGAAATTAATCGTTCCCGTTTAACAGATGGGCGTTACTGCATCTCTTGCTGCACAATCAGATGTTCCCGGATGACCTGTCCGCCAAGAAGATGCTGTTGAATGATTTGTTCGAGCACTGGCGGATCACAACTGTGGTACCAGGCACCCTCTGGATACACGACCGCAATGGGACCGCCCGCACAAACTCGCAGGCAATTCGCCTTTGTCCGAAGGATACCACCCTGCTCACTCAGATTGAGTTCCTTCAACCGACTTTTGAGATAGCTCCAAGCCTCCAGAGAACGCTCCTTGCTACAGCATTTTGGTTTTGTCTGGTCACAACATAGAAAAATGTGTCGCTTGGCCGCAGTCACACCAACTTGTTCGGCCAGCTTATCTAGCGAAATGCCAACTGGAGGTAGATCAGACATAAAAATAACCGGTTAACGTGATTCTTGAAAAATAACTTGTCGTCAAAGATCGCCAAAATCCTGGCTACAACAAACCCCCTCCGCCAGACAACCATGACTGTCTGGCGTTTTACCCAATTTTACCGGTGCCTTACAACTCAAACCTTGGATTCAAAAACGTCAACGGGAACCTTTCCCACCGAATTGTTGCACCCAAACCGTCACTTGACCAAAGAATCGGGTAGCTTCTGTTCGTGTTCGATGCGACCAAACAAGTGGCCACCATGATTGGCTCCCTGCCAGTAGCCGGCATAATGATCGTTGTGAATCAACACTCGCGCACTGAAAACACCAAACCCCGGCACCGCCATCCGGTCGAGTTGAATGATCGGTGTATCGCCAGCCCACACAACGGGCAGGGCCAAGGGTATTGCCAAATCGTGGTCGCCATATTGGATTCGCACCGGGAAAAGCCAACGGTCGCCTTGCAGCTTGTGGATCTTTCCCAGCGTGTACTTTTCCGGAGTGAGGATTCCACCCGGTTTAAGGTCGTCGGTAAAGTGTCCTACGAAATTCGACCCGGACAACTGCTCTTGAAACCGTGTTTCCAGTTCGACCCGATCGGCACTCCCATTGAATTGGCCTGCGTTGTTCTCGACCGGTTGCAAGTCGTGCTTTTCTTCGCCGCATGCAGGTACATTTGTCGCAAATATGAACAACCCAAGTGGAAGCCAACCGTACCATGTTGGCAATCGCCGATCGATTCTTTTGGATGCTTGCATCGCGACCACCTCGTTTCGTTATGGAAGGAAAAAATCGGACCGTTGGCATGGCCGGATGTGCTTCAAACCCCAGTGGGCCCAGAAACAGACTGCGAACTTTTCACCCATTCTATGCAACGGCTAAAGAGACTGATAGCACATGGGGGCCACGATTGGAGTTTTCTATCCGCTCCACCGCAATCAACGCCAAAGTGTTGGCACCGACGCTCCGATAACTAGAAAAGGTGCGCTGTGGCAATGCCGCAAAGTGCTAGCAATCACTTTTGAGCTTTCATCCCACCCCACGAGCCAGTCCCATGACACTCTCTCTCAACAAGGCAACTCTTCTGTTGTTTGTTCCTTTCTTGATGATGAGTTCTCGCTCGACGGCAACCGTCGTACCCGGCACCGGAACATTCATCAGCCACGTAGGCGACAATTTCGAAGATCCCAACTGGAGTTTCGTACACAACCACCCCAAAAGCTCTCAAGAAACAAGCTTTTCAGAGAATGGTAGTGGGGGGGGACGGAAAGGTCGCTCGGTGAACGGTCGCTGGTTCGAAGGCCCCAAGCGAGGCCAACCTGACACGCTCCGTGTCGTCGCCACCCCGGAGGGCGGCTTGGAAGGGAGTCGGGGTTCGCTCCTGATGCAAACACTCAACTCTGGTATTCCTGGGCGAATTTCCAATCAAACCGAACAGGACGATTTGATTGTTGATTGTACGAGCCGACTCAAGACCAACATTCGGCCATCAGAAACGCCGAATTTCGTCGTTCGCATTTTCTTGCCCCCTCCCGAATTTTGGGAAAACCGCTCTGGTCCCCATTTTGGTCTGCGCGCCGGTTGCTCCGCGACTGCGACCAAGACGACTGGCTTCTTCGGTGGCGGCAAAACCACGAACGAACCCTACTGGCCTGGCATGTGGGTCCACTTTCGTAGCGAAACAAGCAAGAATCAAGAGAAAGACTCCGCGTTCCTGAAGGTCCGGGGAGATCGTCTCGGACGTGATTTTTTTGTCCGTGAACTCGATCAGTTCGGCTGGTGGACATTCGGAATGTCCATCACACCCGACGGACAGGTGCATTACTATGCAAGCCCCGGGGTCGACCCACTGACACCGGAGGATCATCTCACTTCCCAGTACCCCTATAGTTACCGGGCTCTCTCGTTTCGGACGTTCTTTTTCAACGTTTGCAACCGAAACGATGGGCACAGTCGCTCAACACCGTTTGTGATTGACGACCCTCAGCTTTACCTGGTCCAAGCAGACCGTGTCGCAGGAATCCTCCAACGAGACATAGATCGGAAGGCAAGAATCGCCGCGGCGAAAAAAGCGCGCGCGGAAAAAATTGCCCAGCAAAGGCAACTCGCCAGAAAACGGGCTGAAGAACGCAAGCAAGCCCAGGCTGAAAGACGCGCCAAAATGAAAAAACAGGTGAGCTCACAGAAGTCACGCTCACCAACCGCCCAAAATTCCAACCAACGACGTCGGGGCGTCAACAGCCAAAACAACAAGTCTGCCCGCCAAGGCTCTCAAGCCCGCAGGCGTTAAACGGGCTTGCTTGATCAGGGGGATTCCCAAAAGAAGCGTTCTTCGAGAATTTTGGGAGCAGGAAAAGGGAATCCCTCCCGGCGGAACGGCCAGTAACGATGGAAAACCGCGCCCGCAAAGGTTCCATACGCGGTGCGCCGTGACGACCTCCACGGTGACCTGCAAAGCAGATCCATCCGATTGCTACTTGATGGCTTCGCTCGGTTCGGCCAATTCATTCTGCGAATCGATCTCTACCTCGTATGCTTCAAGAGGACCGCCGGTAACCAAATCAGGATCGATCTTTGCCTCAAGCTGGCACAAAATTCTATCCGTTGGATCACGCTTGAACTTGAAGTCATCGATCACAAACGTTTTGGTCTTACCACCAGATTCGAAAAACACCTTGGCAATTCCTTTGCCTTTCCATCTTCGTTTTTCCAGCCGTGTCACCCTGTCGTAAGTAAATTCAGGACCCCAACTGGCACGTACCCCCGAGTCATCTCCTTCGATCCATCGCCCCCGGGCCCGCAACACGCGCACCACAAAAAAGATTCCTAATGGCGTACAAATCGCCGCCATGACGTAGTTGTAAAAAATAAGGATATCTGCCTTGGGCTCTCCTGGATCTTGCAGTGGCCAGCCTTGGTCGCGAGCAAAATCGACCCACTCGGTTGCCCAGTTCTCGTTCTCGGACTTGCTTATTTCTTCATATTTGTGCGCCCGCACTCGCTGGTTGGGATAACCGATGGCTGCGTCGTACAGCGAATAGAGACCCCATACAAAGCTAAACAGCCCGATCAGTAAGAATCGGATGAAAAAGCGCATGTTCACATCTGCATGAATTTTCACTTGGAACTCTTCCCAGGTTAGGGTAGGTCTAACGTTTTCCCCAAGGGCTCACAAATCAAGGCACTTGTTTTACTTGCTTATGTGCTGCTGATATTACTTCAGAACACAACCATCGCAACCTGTGATGGGAGCCACCTCTCTCCAGAATTATAGATCGCTCCTGGAGAGAGCAACACCGGCTGGAAAATTCATTCAATACCGAGCAGCGTCAGCGCCGCATTGACAATTCCCATTAAACCCTCACCAGCGATAAAACCGGAAGCAACGGCAAAATTGAACCGCTCCACCGATTGGGGGCTGAGCATTTTCCAGATCCACCAGGCGCACAAACCATAAAACATGACCAACGAGTAAAAGGCCGGAATAATAAACGCAATCCCCATTGCCAGACCGCTGGGTACAAAAGCCTGGATGGCCTTTATTTTTCGCAAGAAAGGAATGAGCACCCCAACCCCACATGCCAGAGCAACCGCTGTCTCCGCGTGGGGCGGTAATGCTTCCAGCCCCTCGTTCAGTAGCTCTGCCATGGCCTTCCAGGCCAATGCAGCGGGGGCGGGTAATTTTTCGCCCCCCAGTTCGTAGGCACTGGTTAGTAGTTTGTAGACCGGAACGGCAAACAGAATACCTGCGCAAATTCCCGCCAACTGGGCCAGGAACTGCTTGCGCGGTGCGGCCCGCAGCAGGTAACCGGTCTTGAGGTCCTGCATCATATCGGCCGCCTGGGACGCCCCTCCCCCCGTAATCGCCGCGGCCATCAGGTTCGTGGTCATCTGGCCAGGTGCCAGACCTCCGAACACCAACTGAGTTACTTTTCCCATACCTCCTACTGGATTGATGTCGGTCTCACCGACCGAACGCGTCGCCACCGTCGAAAGAATCGCCGAAAGGACAATCGCCACCAGGGAAAGGTACCAGGGAATGCCAAACACGGTTTGCGCGATAACAAGCGTCACGACAGAACCGGCGGCCAAGCCTTCAATCCACCAACGGTTGGGAATGTGCGAATCGTCTGCCCGGGCAGACCGGTCGATTGCTGTGGGAAATTTCAACGCCCGGAAAAACGTGCGCCACGACATGGTAACCGAGGTTAACGCTTCGCTGACCATGAGCGCTACTCCAGGCCACAGAATCCAGCCACGCGGTCCCTCTTTGTAATCCATCACGTCGCCTGGTGCCCAGCCATAGCTTTGCGCAACCGGTCCCAACACACCCCAGGCAACGAACGCACCCACCACCAGGGAAAGGACCACACGCGGGCCAATCAAAAATCCAGCTCCAAACAGGGAGGGCCCCAGGTAAATACTGAAAGTCCATCCAGCGGCCAGTTCCAACCACAACACGGGTAGCCACTGGTGCAGGGGAGGCTTTTCAAGCTCCGGCAAAAAATGACTGGCAAGCGTGAACAATCCGGCGGCCAAACCGCAAAAGACCAAAACTTTGGCCTTGGCCATCGCTTCGGCCGCTTCACTGAACATCGCCAGAATCGTTTCGGCTGTCGCCAACCCGGTGGGAAATCGCAGCTTGTCGACCTCCACCATCTGCCGTCTCAATGGCACCGCATAAAACACTCCCAAAAATGCCACAGCCACAGACCACATCATTAACGCTGGCCACGGAATCTCATGCCCCAACAGATTCATCGCGGGAATCGCCGCCAGCAAACCGGCCGCCGATGACATCGAGCCAGCTGCAGATCCCGTGGTTTGTGCCGTATTGGTTTCCAGGACGCTAAGTCGCTTGCCGATCACAGCAAACAGTGCAAAACCCAGCACGGCTGTGATGATGGAGGCACCAAACGACCAGCCAATTTTCAGAC
Organism: Pirellulales bacterium; assembly: GCA_022448345.1. Taxonomy (GTDB): domain Bacteria; phylum Planctomycetota; class Planctomycetia; order Pirellulales; family Lacipirellulaceae; genus JAKVCB01. The sequence continues at coordinate 1,052 of JAKVCB010000166.1, read as the reverse complement.
CAATGTAAATATTAGTGCAGGAAACCACGCTACCAATCAGGCAACCGGCTAGGACCGCCCTTGCGGTCAGCTGTGCTTCGCCCGGAAATGGTTTATAAAGTCGCTCCTCTTGCCAATCAGCACTGGCAACTTCATCAACGTCAGCCATGGACCAAACCTCATCGAGACGATTGCCGCGGGATTATTATCACCAACAGAAGAACACTATCCTTACGGAATCGGGCCTGTGAGGACTGCCGAATGCCACGCTCGGAGCGTCGCAGTATACAACACACCTCACCAGGCCGAATCCTCAATTGAGTGCTGTTTTCCCTGGCTCAGATAACTCTTGGCGGTGAAGATAAGATCGCCACCAGCCGGTTGGGCAAACTCCAGCCAGCCGGCCAACTAGGCGAGCCGATAAAAGGATGTCGCATTGTCGTGAAACAGCTTGCGACGTTCCTCCTCCGAGTGACTGCTCATTGCAGTCAAAAGCACGGAAATCCATTCGTGCAGCTTGGCCGCCTGAGTGACCACCGGCCAGTCACCGCCGAACATGATCCGATCCGGGCCAAAGTTCTCCCAGGCGATATCGATATATGGTTGCAGGTCAGCCAGGGTCCAATGCTTCATATCTGCTTCGACGACCAGCCCCGACATTTTGCACCACGCGTTGTCCATCCGTGCCAGTTCGCCAATCTGTTTGCGCCAAGGCTCAATCTCTACTTGCCCAATATTCGGTTTGCCGATGTGGTCGAGAATGAATCGCACATCCGGGCATCGACGGACCAGTTCCAGCGCCGCAGCGAACTGTTTGTCTCCCTTGATACAGATCTCAAAATGAAAATCAAACATCTCCAGCAGCTGAACGCCGCGGACAAACTTTTCCTGCAGGCAGAATCCCGGATCGTCCTCAAACTGGATGATGCGACGAATCCCCTTGATGAGCCGATTGTCCGCGAGCGCCGCCAACGCGTCGCGGACCGCATCCCCTTGCTCCAAGGGAGCCCAAGGTACAATGGCGGCGATTCGAGGATCTTCTTTGGCCAGTGCCGCGACCCACTCTGCCTCCT
>JAKVCB010000165.1 GCA_022448345.1 Pirellulales bacterium | reverse complement strand
CCAAAGAAGACAAACAGAGCCAGAGAGCCCCTTCGTAACTGTGCAGAACGGTGGCCGCTTCGGCAGTTGTGCTGCGGCACAACTGCTTATTGACCGAGACATAATCATCCCCGATGCCACTTCCCTGGTACGTATAACCACTGGCAACCTCAAGAATGGCCTGCTGGGCCTTGTCGGACAGAGGAATGGACGACCAGTCGTGACCAAACAAATCGCCCGTGGCATTGACCACCGACCGACAACCAGTTCGGCTGTTGAGGCTAATGACATAACGGGCTGCCCGCTCTGCCAGTTCACCAGGTGTAGGAAATGTCGATTCACCAAACCGCTGCTGGAGTTCTTCTGTCAGCTTGGACAAATAGGAACGCACACCTTGCGCCACGGTTGATTGATTGAGCTGCCTGACCAGCATTTTCACCTCGGGTTTTTCAAGCAATTCGCTCACCGACGGTAGGCGCGGCAGCAGATCGGGCGAGGAACCAGGCATGGCAAACGCTCCTTGGTAGAAATAAAAAATTCCCGTGGCGCGCATTTTTGCAGATGAGCACTCGATGTCCAGCCCCCGCACATCGACAACCCCTGTTTCCCAGAGACGCGGCAGTCGGCAAAAAGCTTAGGGCTCAATCCGATCTTGAGACATCCACTCGTTAATGGTGAGTGGCCCTTCAGATTCGATTTGCTCCGAATCGAAGATGCGAGTGAACCAATTCCCTTGTTTCTTACCCTGGGACCTGGTGGAGGCCTGGTTCCCACTTTTAAACAGCTGCAAACTCCGATTCCAGGTCTGGCGGGCTTGATTGCCGACTCGCCACCGCGTGTCGGCCAGCCGCTCAAACAAGCCAGGCCGATTCTGTCCCAGGAACCGGGGACGATCGGGATCGTGTAAATTGGGAAAGATTTTGTGGTCCGTCCACTGAATTTTGGGCCATACCATCCATCCTAGTGCCCCCCGCAAAAAACCACTACTCGGCTGGTTCTGCTCCGCACCAAATACGTCGTCGGTCAACTCGAAACTGGTGACCTGGTCTTTGGAATGGGCTACTACTTCTCCATGGTTGTCAGGCGACAGAAGCAATGTTTGGTCGTTAGCCACCGCGTTCCCAGAGACCATTTGCAGAAAAACCACTGCCAGAATGACTGACCCCAGTGATAAAATTCTGAACATAATACGTAAGCCTCCGTTAAAAATTGGCGCGGGCTGGCTGCGCGTCCCAGCGACGGCAACCCACCACAGGGCGGGGGAGCTTTGCAGAATTCCTGCCACGCGCCCAGACGAGTTCTTCTCGAATGATTCTGAGCTAGCGTCGTTGTCCCCTTTCAGTAATTGGAATATGATAAAAGAGATCTTTTTAGACCGCACAGTAGACCGCATAGCAAACCGCACAAAAGCAAGCTGTGCAGACTGTAGCGGCAAGAACATCCTTGCCAAGATGGAAATCCTGTAGGGTGGAGCACAAGCGGAATGCCGGCAACTCGAGTTGGTTTCATTGGCGCTGGCCGAATGGCAACTGCCTTGGCGCGCGGCTTGGTGCAAGCCGAAGTCGTCTCCAGCGGCGAGATTGTGGCATGTGACCCAAGCCCTGTAGCGGCCGAGCAGTTCAAATCGGCCATCCCCGGGGCAACGGTTCTGAAAAACAACCGTCAACTTTCCGCCAAAGCAGGTGTGATCGTGCTGGCGGTAAAACCTCAACACATGGAGCTGGTCTTGGCTGATCTGGCTGGTGCCGTCGAAGGGGCCAACGGAGAGGTGGAAGACCCCTTGGTTGTTTCGATCGCCGCCGGCGTGACTTTGGCCCGGTTGTCAGCGGGCTTGCCGGATGGGACACGGCTCGTGCGGGTTATGCCGAATACGCCCTGCCTGATTGGCCGAGGGGCGAGTGCTTATAGCCTGGGAGCAACTGCGACAGCCGCCGATAGCGATACAGTTCACCAGATGCTGGCAGCTGTGGGCACTGCCTGGGAGGTTCCAGAAAAATTTCTGGACGCGGTCACAGGACTTTCAGGATCGGGGCCCGCATTCGTTTATACCATGATCGAGTCGCTCAGCGACGGTGGAGTCTTGATGGGACTCCCCCGCGATTTGGCTTCGGCCTTGGCGGCACAAACAGTAGCAGGTGCTGCAGAAATGGTGCTCACCACCGGTGAACACCCAGCCCAATTGCGGGAAGAAGTCACCAGTCCTGGCGGAACCACGGTCGCTGGCCTGGAGGCGCTGGAAAAAGAGGGGCTGCGCGCAGCACTGTTGCAAGCAGTACGGGCTGCCACATGCCGGTCCCAAGAGTTGGGTGGCCACCATTAAACAAGAGAGAGGGATTCATGTCGGTTTTTTGTGTAGTTGACGACAAACACGTCCCCGTTTTTCGTATCATGTGGATAGCCGTCACACCGCATTTTTGCGGAGAGGAAGATTGTGTTCGCGAAGGCTACTACGAAGTTCGCCTGGAACAAGGCGAGTCGGTGTGGGCCAATGCAAAAGAAAGAAACCATGTACTAGAACAAATCGAATTGTGGCAAGGGATCGATCCCATCGGAGAAGAGGAAGAGGAAGAAGAAGGCGAAGGAGAAGCAGGAGAATGGTAAGGAGTTTCAAAAATGAATTCTGATGATGGCAATGATGACCCGCAACCGGTTGAAATCGAATGGCGGGACACCTACTACATTTTTTTAAACCAATCGGCGCGTCCCACGTTGACCCAGGCGGAAGCCACCATTTCTAGTGCTACGCATCGGGTCACCACTGAAAATCTCGTGGCAAACGACGATGGCATGTTCGAATCGGTCCTGATTCAGGCCCCCGAAGATAATGCGGCTCTGGAAATCAGCTACGAGATGAGTGAAGCAGTCATTGAACAGTGTTTAGAACTCGCCACGCAGTTACAAAAGGACGGCGCTGATCCGGAACAAATCAACACCCTCATGCAGGCCGATGCTCGACTCGACATCATGCACTTTGAGCGCGTATCGAACGATCCCTTTGGTTCCAATGAAGACGACGACTTCGCCAATGACTTGCTCGATCCGACAAGTTTACTCGTCATCGTCGACGCATTTGCCAAATTGACCGGCGGCGTACCCATTGACCCAGGTTCTGGAGTTATCATGGGCTGAGAAGACCTCTACGACAGTCATTTTCGCAAGATGACTCATCATCCTGCGATTGGCGACTGCAACCGCCACTCTCCATTTTCACCTCTCGCAATTCAAAACTTCCCATGCTTGCCAAAGACATTAAACCTGGCAGTGTTGTCAACCACAACGGTGCTCCACACATCATTGAAAATGTCTCCGTGCAGACTCCATCTGCCCGCGGCGGCGCCACGCTCTACAAGTTTCGAAGCCGCAATCTGGTAACGCGCCAAAAGGCAGATATCACTCTTAAAGGGACTGAAAGCCTTGAAGATGCTGATTTCCAACGCCGCGAAGTCACGTTCATGTACGCTGATGGCGACACGATTCACTTTCTCGACTCCGGCGATTACAACCAGTATTCGATTGCCCGCGTCGATGTTGCTCACGAAATGCAATACGTTACCGAAGATCTGCAGGGAATCGCCGCGCTGATCTACAACAACGAGTGCGTCGGCATCCAGGTCCCCCCTTCGGTAGAACTTAAAATCACCCAATGTGACCCGGCCGTAAAAGGGAACTCCGCAACCAGCCGAAACAAACCCGCTACTCTGGAAACCGGCCTGACCGTCCAGGTACCCGAGTACCTGAAAGAAGGCGAAGTCATTAAAGTCGACACCCGTTCGGGTGACTATCTTTCCCGGGCCTAAAAATAAGGCTGCCTTTCCCGAGCCTGAAAATGCGGCCGCGCGAGTTTGAACCAGACCACTTCGAGTCCGTTCACGCTATTTTTTACGGGTAGCCTTCTTACGTTTTGACTTACTGGCCTTGGCCTTTTTGGAAGCCGCTTTTTTCTTTTTTGTCGACTTCCCGCCGGCAGTTTTCTTTTTCGTGGCCTTCTTTTTCGTCGACTTCTTGGCAGTCGTTTTCTTTTTCGAAGATTTCTTGCCAGCCGATTTCTTTTTCGTAGATTTCTTGGCGGTGGCTTTCTTTTTCTTGGCTCCAAAAACTGCAGTCCAGTTTTCAGAGAATTGCTGACTTGCTCCGGTACGTAAAATCGTCATGGTTGTAAATCTCCTGTGAGGATCACCTCGATATCAAGTACGTGCTTTCAAATATCGCGTGGTAATCACGTCTTCTGTAATTTTTTATAACGAAAATGTTGCGGGGTGTCAGCCTCTTCCCCCAGGCGTTCACGTCGCTCACGGTCATAGGTTTCAAAATTGCCCTCGCACCAATGAACATAGCCGTCGCCTTCAAACGCCAGGATGTGGGTCGCCAGGCGGTCCAAAAACCAGCGATCATGGCTGACAACCACGGCACAGCCAACAAAATTGGCGACCGCTTCCTCCAGCGCACGCAAGGTGTCGACATCAAGATCATTGGTCGGCTCATCCAGTAACAATACGTTGCTACCTCGGCGGAGCAACTTTGCCAAATGGACACGGTTCCGCTCGCCACCGGAGAGCACTCCCACCTTTTTTTGCTGATCTGGGCCACGAAAATTAAATCGCGAGACATAAGAACGGGCATTCACCTTGCGCCCAGCCATATCCAAAGTCTCATGCCCTTCGGAGATTTCTTCATAAACGGTGTTATCGGCCTCGAGGTCGTCTCGACTTTGGTCCACGTAGCCAAGTTGGACGGTCGGACCCAGGCGAAGTTCCCCCCGGTCGGGCGCCTCCTGCCCCATCAACATCCTCAGCAGGGTCGTTTTTCCCGCACCGTTGGGGCCTACGATGCCGACAATTCCTCCAGGGGGAAGCCGGAAATTCACATTTTCAAAGATCAGGCGATCCCCATACCACTTGGCCAACTGGTCGGCCTCCACAACCATTTCTCCCAGCCTTGGTCCAGGTGGAATCTGAATTTCAAGTTCATCCGGGCGGTCCTGAAACTGCTGGCCAGCCAGCGACTCGTAGGCCTTCAGGCGGGCTTTGCTCTTCGCCTGCCGAGCACGGGGTGCCATGCGAACCCAGTCCAACTCGCGCTGGAGCGTCCGCTGCCTTGCGGTGGCCTGTTTCTCTTCAACCTCTAAGTGCTTCCGCTTTTGTTCCAGCCAGGACGTGTAATTGCCTTCCCAGGGAATACCCTGCCCCCGATCGAGTTCCAATATCCAGCCGGCCACATTGTCCAGGAAATATCGATCATGGGTGACCGCAACCACCGTCCCGGAATACTCTCCCAGGTGCCGCTCCAACCAGGCCACACTTTCTGCATCCAGGTGATTGGTCGGCTCATCAAGGAGCAAAAGATCAGGCTTTTCCAGCAAAATACGGCAAAGGGCCACCCGCCGCCGCTCACCACCAGAAAGCTGGTCAATCTTGGCGTCACCCGGTGGGAGGTTCATGGCGGTCATGGCAATCTCCACATGACGGTCAATCTCCCAGGCATCCGCGGCATCGATTTGATCCTGCAGTGCTGCCTGCCTGGCCATCAACTTTTCCATGGCGTCAGGATCGTCGGCAACCTCTGCGTACTTCTCCCCTAACTGCTCAAATTCAGCCACTAATTTTCGCGTCGACGCCACTGCCTCCTCGACGTTTCCCAATACATCCTTCTCGAGATTGAGTAATGGCTCCTGCTCCAACAGGCCAACGGTAAAACCATCGGTGAGCCGGGCTTCACCATCAAACTCGGTATCGAGACCTGCCATGATCCGCAACAGCGAACTTTTGCCCGAACCGTTGCGCCCCAGAACACCAATTTTAGCACCTGGGTAAAAGGCAAGCCAAATCTCCTTGAGCACCTCGCGCTGGCCGATTTTCTTGGTCAGGTTCGAAATTTGATAGATGTATTTCTTGGACATTTTCTTAGTTGAAAGGCAATGAAATTATCGACCGTACAAATCTTGTCACGTTTCCTTCGTGCGCACAGCAACTTTCCAAGCGGAATCACTCCCATTCGATCGTGGCTGGCGGCTTGCTGCTGATGTCGTAAACCACACGGTTGACTCCGGCTACCTCGTTAATAATACGGGTTGAAATCCGGGCCAAGAGATCGTACGGCAAGTGACTCCAATCGGCGGTCATAAAATCATCCGTATTGACCGACCGTACAGCAACCGTGTCTTGGTAAGTCCGTGAATCGCCCATCACCCCCACACTCTGTACAGGAAGCAGTACGGCAAAGGCCTGCGAAGTATCCCGGTAAAGGCCAGCTTCCTTGATCTCACTCACAACGATCCAATCTGCTTGCCGAAGCGTATCGAGCCGTTCCTTGGTGACCTCTCCTAAACACCGAACTGCCAGGCCTGGCCCCGGAAATGGGTGTCGCCACACCACTTCTTCAGGTAACCCCAACTGCTCCCCCAAGCGGCGCACTTCGTCCTTAAAAAGATCTCGCAATGGTTCAATGAGTTCGAAGCCGAGTTCTTCAGGCAAACCGCCCACGTTGTGGTGGAGTTTGATGGTATCAGCCGGACCATCGGCCGCGGCGCCACTTTCAATCACGTCAGGATAGAGCGTACCTTGGGCAAGAAATGTCGCCCCGGTGATCTTCTCCGCTTCGGCAGCAAAGCAGGCGATGAATTCGTGGCCAATACGCCGGCGCTTCTCCTGAGGTTCACTGATCCCTGCCAGGGCTGATAGAAAACGGTCTTCTGCGCGTACCACATGCAGATCGGTCTGAAAATGCCCGCTGAATTCCTCGATGACCCCTTCTGCCTCGCCTTTGCGCAACAGGCCGTTATCGACCAAAATACAGGAAAGCTGTGGACCAATGGCCTTGGCCAGAACCGCTGCCACCACCGAGGAATCGACGCCACCGGACAATCCGCAAATCACCCGTTGGTCACCCACTTGCGCGCGCACATGTTCGATCATCTCGGTCGCAAAATCACCCAACTGCCAGGTACCGGTACAGCCGCAAATCGTGTGCAAAAAGTTCGCCAGAATGGCCCCCCCCTCGGGGGTGTGGGTCACTTCGGGATGGAATTGCAGGCCATAGATGGGCAGTTCGCGATGCTTGACTGCTGCAAACGGACACGTCTCGGTCGTTGCGAGGGCAAGAAAATCCTCAGAAACACTGGCCACTTGATCGCCGTGACTCATCCAGACAGGTGTTGGCGAGGAGACATTTGCAAAAAGATCACCCGCCTGCAAAACGGTGCAATGCGCCCGTCCATATTCGCGCGAGGGTGTATTTCTGACATCGCCACCTGACGCCTGACAGGCAAGCTGCATGCCATAGCAAATGCCCAAGACAGGAATGCCCGTACGAAAAATCTCTGGATCGCACTGGGGTGCTTCCGCTTCGTAAACACTCGAGGGCCCGCCAGAAAGGATGATCCCCCGCGGGGCCAGTTCCCGAATGCGGGCCGCCGTGATGTCATGGCGAACGATTTCGCAGAAAACCTGCTGTTCGCGCACGCGACGGGTAATCAATTGCGCATACTGCGAGCCGAAATCAAGCACCAGTACCCGCTCGGAGGTAACTTGCGAAGAAGCCATCTGAACTACCGTTTGTTGAGTGTGAGCACCCGCTACCGAACACAAACAGCGGATTATAGATTTCGCGCCCCGCAGGAACTAGTGGCCCCTGGGAAGATTGCGCCCCGGCGGAAGGCTCAAAGGGACCTGCTGCTGCGGTTGCAACGGTCCCAACAGCTGCCTAAAAGCCATTTGGCAGGCGACCTGCACCAGGAATCAATAGGGTTGCGCAGCCAAGAAGGCCATTTTTCTGCTTTCGCTCGCACCGATCTCCTAGCGCCAGTAGCGTCGCCTGCTCCCGATGCCGGGTCCACGCAACAAACCGCGTGCTAACCGGATCCCGCTGAACTTCAACAAATGGAGCCGCAGGTGATGGAAAAAACCGGGTCACAAAAGTCCCTCCTGACTAAGCACCCCTGCCCGTAAAGCTTGGTAGAAACACAGTTTACATGGGGACTCGTTGATCAGCATGCGGTTCCCACCTATAGTGGGAACCCCCACAGGTCGCAGCTCCCAGTTCCCTTGATCCAAAGGTTTTTCAACCGCGTGCAAATCCTCTTGACCAACGATGACGGTATTTTTGCCCCTGGCCTCAGCGCCCTCAAGCAGGCACTTGCATCACTGGGGGACGTGTGCGTGGTGGCACCAGCCACCGAACAAAGTGGCGTTGGCCACTCGATCACCTACTTGAGCCCCCTGACGGCGAAAGAGATTTTTGATGGTACCGAGCGACGAGGCTGGGCCGTTGAGGGAAGTCCGGCGGACTGTGTCAAACTGGCACTTGGCGAATTCTGTCCACAAACCCCCGATTTAGTTGTCAGCGGCATCAACGGAGGACTGAACCTCGGGATCAACGTGCTTTACTCCGGGACCATTGCCGCAGCAACCGAAGGGGCACTTAACCATATCACCAGCGTGGCGGTCTCGCTGGAATA
>JAKVCB010000164.1 GCA_022448345.1 Pirellulales bacterium | reverse complement strand
AAAAGTCTGGTGGAGTGATTTTCAGAAGCGTCAAGCTCCGGCTGACTCTGCAAGTCGTACAGGTATCATAGCTTGTCGGTGTGACTTGGCCACTGTTTCGCAGCGACAGGCCCGTGGGCAACCACGATATGTGACCCTCGGTCTATTCTCGTTGAACTGGTCACTTGTCTCACATGGCAAATTAGCCCCGGGGCCACCATGTGGCAGGTTGTCGAGGCCGACCGCTCAGCCAATTCTTCTCAGCTGAACTTCAAATCCACGCTACCGAGAGAGCCAAAGTCGGCGGTGACCTGGTCTCCTGCAGTAGCCGCGTAGACTTCTGTTGTGAGTCCGGTGGTCACATAGTCGCCTGCGGAGAGTTGCAAGCCGAATTTAGGCAGTTCGTTGGCCAGCCAGGCGAGCGCGTTGAGTGGGTGTTCCAGTACGTTGGTACCATTGCCCGTGCTGTCGAGTTGGCCGTTGGCCAGCAGTTGGATTTCGGTGTTTATCATATCAAGATCAGCCCATGATTTGTGGGCTTCACCGTGCAGCCAGGCGCCGTGAACCGCGTTGTCACACACCAGCACCATCCCACCGGCTTGTTTCAGGTTGGTGAAGTGATGGTTCACGATTTCAATCGAGGGAAGCACGCCTGCGACATAGCTGGCAATCGATTCGGCGGTAAAATCTTGTCCGTCAGTAGGCACATCCTCCTTCATCTGGAAGGCATATTCCGGTTCCAGTACCCGCGTCTGAAAATCATTCGCCGGGAGTTCGACGGGGGCAGCGTGCACAAATGCCGAGAGCAGACGCCCAAATAGTGGTCCGTCAACTCCGAGCATTTCTTGTGCAACGGGGTTGGTGGCGGCGATCTTGTATCCGACCAGTTGGCCCCCATGTTCCGCCACTAACTGGTCAACCAGGACTTGCTGCGTTGCATACGCTTCCTCCCAGTTGGTCGGTTGCAACTCGGGTGGTAAAGTGTCAGCGACTTGATCGAGGCGACGGTTGTTGATCAGAAATTCAGCTGCTTGAGAGATCTTGCTCATAGGGAATCCGTAAAGCTAGTGGAAGCTAGTGGAAGGTGGGGGAGCAGTCTACCGCACGACTGCGGTTGGCGCCAACTGGCTGGGCCGAGAGACCAATTTGGCCGTTGGTTTGAAATTGTCTGCTCTGGTCAACTTTGGTGTGCTGCCACCGAAGTTGTCGCTACTTTAGCCACAAAAACCACGGTCAAGAGTCCACTCAATGCCTCCAGGTCCAGCGTTGATGATTGGCGTTTCGCCCAAGTTTTCCTGCTGTCCCCAACAGGCATGGATATGTCCACATACCACCAGGGGAGGCGATTTTTCCAGAATCGTGTCACGGATCGCGCGGCTGCCAAAACGGGTGCCGCTGGAGTCGATGTCAACGGCGCCGTGGGGGGGGGAGTGCGAGACTAGCACGGCATTGGCTGGGCAATCTCGCAACAATTCGGCTGCCTCGTCTTCGGTGAAGTCGTAACTCCAGCTACCGAATGGAGTGACAGGAATTCCTCCGCCGATTCCGAAAAACGGAACGCCTGAAATGTTTACTCCCTTTCCATGCAGTACATGCGCAGTGGTCCAAGGGAGGCAGGCTTCGGTGAGTTCTTCAACCGATTCGGCATTGCCGGGAACTAAAACTGCCGGACGATCAATAGTGCGTAACACATCGACTACTTTTTCAATCCGCTGGCGACATTGTCCGAAGTCACCAGCGCCGATCAGGACGTCTGCGTCCACAGATTTTTCGACGAGCCGACCGGCTGCTTCCGTATCGCAGTGAAGGTCGCTGAACAGCAGTAGTTTCATGGGGCTTTCTGATAATCAGCGACAATCGGTTGGCGCGGAAACGACAATCCCTCTACGGGCGGGCCCTGATGCGATGCCGCCAGCCGGTCCGTAGGTTTACGGATTCAAGGTTACTGCCGTCACACTCGGGCTTACCACCTGCGACGTCCACCACCCCCACCGCCACTATTTTTTGGCCTTGCCTCGTTGACAACAACCGTTCGCCCGTCGATTTCTTTCCCATTCACGGCTTCGATTGCGGCCTGACCTTCTTCAGCATTGCTCATCGTTACAAAGGCAAAGCCACGTGGGCGGCCGGTTTCCCGGTCGGTCACCACGGCGACTTCACTAACAGTACCGTGAGCGGTGAACTCGGCGCTAAGCGTATCTTCAGTGGTCGAATACGCGAGGTTTCCAACGTAAATCCTCATACTTGGCTCCAAGCGAACAAACCGTTCTCCACGACCGATCAGGAGTCCGACAAGGTTGCCCCACAGTCGAGGGGAAATTTTGACGACGCGAGTATAACGCTTTTTGGGATTGCGACGAACACACCTGTGTCGACAAACCAAAAAATAGTTGTCTCCAACCGAGGGTTAAAATTGCAGGAATGGGGAGGAAAAATCGATAAGTTTCACGATGATTTGTGAATTGGGGTTGAGTTTTTTGGGGTGAGTCGCCAATTTGCGGCCATCGCGGCAGCCGTCTCTTTCGGTCCACCCAAGAAGACCGTAAGCTAGCCACCAGCGTGGTAGTCTTGGTTTGAACCCCGTTTGTGGAGTGCTAAGGGCATGGCCAAATTCGCTGTCGTTCTCCCCGCGGCTGGCAAGAGTCGGCGGTTCGCCGACAAAAACTACAAAAAGCCATTTGCCCCTTTGGCTGGACGTGCTGTTTGGATGCACTCCGCCGAGCGGTTTGTCAATCGCGACGACGTGGTTCAGGTGATTTTGATCGTTGCTGCTGAAGATCGTGAAGAGTTCAATCGGAAGTTTAGTGCCAACGTGGCGATTTTGGGGATTCAAGTCGTTGAAGGTGGCTCCGAGCGGTCCGATTCGGTCGAAAGGGCCCTGGCGGTCGTGTCGGACGAGGTGCAGTTTATCGCTATTCACGATGCGGCCAGGCCGTGCATTGCGGATAAGTCCATCGACGCGGTCTTTGCAGCAGCTCAGCGGGATGGTGCCGCGATCCTGGCTACTCCTGTTTCAGGAACACTCAAGCGGACCGATGCCGGGCACAAAATCGTACAAACAGTGGATCGGACTCAACTTTGGGAAGCGCAAACTCCGCAAGTCTTTAGCCGCCCGCTACTGCTGGATGCCTACGCCCGGCGTGCTGGTGGTCAAGTAACGGATGATGCCCAGCTTGTCGAACAGCTTGGCAAGTCGGTGACGGTCGTGCCAGGGTCGGCGATGAACCGAAAAATCACAACTCGCGAGGATCTCAAACTTGCGGAACAACTGATGAAAATAATGCCCAAATCGCAGAAAAAAGGTTTTGCCCATCCTTTTGCCAATGATGATCTGTGGAGATAATAATAAACTCTAGCAACCGATAGTGCCGATCCTGGCGTTGCCTCCCTTTGCCAAAGTCTGACAAAGGACCTACCAACGTTGCCTTGGACGGCACGATTTTACAGGCATTTTGTACTGAATCACTCCCACCCTTCCCCAAATTTCTATGCTCTTTCTTGACGAACTCCGCTGGCGTGGTCTGGTTCACCAAATAACGGATGACTCGGGGCTTTCGGATTGGCTCCAACAGCAGGCACGGACCCTTTATGCAGGATTCGATCCTACCGCTGACAGTTTGCATGTGGGAAGTTTGTTGCCTCTAATGTTGCTTCGGCGGTTTCAACGGGCTGGCCACAAACCGATTGCCGTGGTGGGTGGGGCCACAGGAATGATTGGCGACCCCAGCGGTAAAAGTCAGGAACGCAATCTGCTGTCGGCCGAGAGGATTACCGAGAACGTCGAAGGGCTACGGAGCCAGATGAAACGGTTCCTTGATTTTGAGGGTGGGTCTCATTCGGCCGAACTTGTGAACAACTTTGACTGGACTGGCTCATGGAGTTACCTCGAGTTTCTCCGCGATGTTGGCAAGAACTTTCCGGTCAACGTAATGCTGGCCAAGGATTCAGTGAAGAGTCGCCTGGGCCAGGACGAAACCGGTCTGAGTTACACCGAGTTTAGCTACATGTTGCTCCAGGCTTTTGACTTTGTGCATTTATACGATTCATACCATTGCGAGTTGCAGGTTGGGGGAAGTGACCAGTGGGGGAATATCACCGCCGGTATCGATCTCGGTCGGCGGATGCGGGGTGCCCAGCTTTACGGATTAACCTGTCCGTTATTGACTCGGTCTGACGGGGCGAAAATGGGCAAAACAGAGCAGGGGGCGGTTTGGTTGTCGGCTGAAAAGACCAGCCCCTACCATTTCTACCAATATTGGATCAATGTCGACGACGCGGACGCCGGGCACTGTCTGCGAATGCTTACCGAACTTCCGCTCGAGGAAATCGAGGTTCTTGATCAATCGCGAGAGGCAGACCCTGCAAGTCGCCAGAGCCAAAAGCGGCTGGCCGAAACACTCACCGATTTGGTCCATGGACCTGAGGGGTTGGTTAAGGCTGAGCGGGCCACGAGCATTTTTTTTGGAGCCGAAATCGAGGGCTTTCGAGACGCTGAATTGGAGGAAGTTTTTCCCGACGTTCCAAGTAAGGCTTTACCTCGGGCCCGGTTGGCTGATGACGAGGGATTGACACTTGTTGACGCGTTTGCCGAGGCAGGCCTTGCCAAAAGCAAGGGGGAGGCCCGGCGAATTGTCCAGCAGGGGGGGGCTTACGTGAACAATCGTCGGTTAGAGGATCCGCGCGCTTGTCTTACAGAGGAGCACCTTGCCAGCGAAACCGTGATGGTCCTCAGGAGTGGGAAGCGGAAATATGGCCTCCTCCGTTTTGAGTAAAGTCTTTCCAAACGGGATTAAAAAGGCAGTCCTCGAGCAGAAGTCCTTGCAGGGGCAGTCACTGGAATTTATAGTGGGCGCTTTGTTTTTGAGCCTACGAACCGAGGGGGTTCGCGGGGCGTAGCACATACCGGAGTACCATGTTGTGAGAATTCCCAAACTCTCCGCTTGAATTCTCAAAAAACGCCAGTAGGACGGGTGGACTAAAGACTTGTTTTCCCTATCGTTTTAGGGATCTAACCCACAATTTGAGCTCTAAATTAATAACTGAATTTGGTGCTGCGAGGCAATTTATGGCTGGCGAAACGGTGATTGAAACGCGGGCACTCAGTAAGGTGTACCGTGATTTTTGGGGGCGGCAAAAGGTTCGGGCCCTCAAATCGCTTGACTTGGAGATTTACCAGGGGGAGGTGATTGGCTTGCTGGGGCCCAACGGATCGGGCAAGACAACGACCTTGAAACTACTCCTGGGTCTCTTGTTTCCGACCGAAGGTCAGGCACTGATCTTTGGCAAAGATTCGACCGACGTATCCAAAAATGAACGGATCGGTTACCTGCCGGAAGAGTCGTATCTTTACCGCTTTCTCAATGCCGAAGAAACGCTTGATTTTTACGGTCGGCTCTTCGATATTTCCCCACAAGTACGGCGACAACGGATCGATCAATTGATTGCAATGGTGGGTCTGGAAAAGGCCCGGAAACGGCAACTGAAAGAATACTCCAAGGGTATGACCCGTCGTATTGGACTTGCCCAGGCTTTAATCAACGAGCCTGAGTTGATTCTGCTCGATGAGCCTACCAGCGGGCTTGACCCGATCGGGACCCGCGAGATGAAAGACTTGATCCTTCGATTTCGCGATCAGGGAAAAACCGTTGTGATGTGCAGCCATTTGCTCGCGGATGTTCAGGACGTGTGTGACAGGATTGCAATCCTGCACCAGGGGGAACTTAAAGAGTTGGGGCGGGTGGATGATTTGCTCACGGTTGCTGACATGACCCAAATCCGTGCCAGCGGCCTTACGCAGGAGTGTCGTGCTGAACTGGGTGAGGTGATTGATCGTCATGGTGGCAAGCTTTTGGAGATGGATAATCCCTCGACCACACTCGAAGAGCTCTTTCTGTCGATTGTGCAGGACAGTGAAGCGCGGCCTGGTCGGCGGGTTGTACAGGATCAGGATGCGGAACCGGCCAAGTCTGTTGAAACATAATTCCATCGGGTCCCGCTGTGATTTCAAAGCTGTGATTTCAAAAGGGTCGGATTTCAGATGGGTGGTTCCTATTCAAGCAACGTTGCCTTGGGACACCTTATTGCACTCCATCAGTTGACTTGATTTTTCATTTCCGTTGATTTTTATCGTCTTAATCTCATGGTTGTTGAACAACATTTACTTCCGTACTTCACCTGGATGATTTATGGGGGGGAGAACGATATTGGTGCGTTGCCGCGGTTTTTGATTACCGTTTTCGCCGCGGCCGTGATTGCGTTGGTGGTCGGCTATCTGGTCGCGCTGGTACGATATGGACCGCTCAAGGCGGGAGATCTCACCTACCGCGTCGTAACGGGAGGCCTTGCAGACCTGGGGCGACTCTCGGCGCGGCGCATTGCAGCACTGGCTCGCCTTGCAGTCAAGGAATCGATTCGTCGCCGAGTCTTAGTGGCACTCATTTTATTCCTCTTAATCCTGTTGTTTGCCAGCTGGTTTCTGAAGACCGACTATCGAGATCCCACCAAGCTCTATCTTGAGTTTGTGCTGACCGCGACGCGTTATCTCGTCTTGATGGTTGCCTTGTTGTTGAGTGCGTTTAGCCTTCCTGGAGAGTTTAAGTCAAAAACCATTTACACGATTGTGACCAAGCCGGTGCGGGCAGGAGATATCGTCCTGGGACGCATTGTTGGTTTTGGCATTGTGGGTACGGCGATGCTCGTGGTGATGGGAATCTGCAGTTATATCTTCGTGGTTCGGGCGCTCGATCATCGTCATGAAGTTGAAGTGTCCAGCCTGGAGAATATTGTCGATGCCAACGACGTAGTTGTAGGACAAAAGGGACGTACCAGTCGCAATGCCTACCATCGGCATGTTGTCGAAACCAATAAAGAAGGTGATGGGCTGGCATTTTCCGAACATGGTCACGAACATTTCGTAAACAAGGAAGGGCCAGACGATCTGCCATCATGGGAAACGTCAGAACCTGTGGAGATGATGAAGGCCCGTGTGCCCCAGTATGGGACGTTGGCATTCCTTAACCGTCAGGGTACGCCCGTTGATAAAGGCATTAGTGTCGGTGCTGAGTGGACCTATCGCGAATTCGTAGAAGGAGGAACGGCTGCGGCTGCGGTCTGGACCTTTTCTGGCATCGACGAGTCGATTTTGCAGGTTGATGAAGATGGCAATCTCTACCTGCCAATGGAACTTATTGTGCGGGTTTTTCGCACCCACAAGGGAGAAATTGAACGTGGGATTCAGGGGAGCGTAGTCCTGCAGAATCCCGAAACTGAACTGAAGACTGCGCCGGATGTTTTTACGGCCAAGGACTGGACCATTGATTCGCGTCATTACCCTCGAGAACTATACGATAGCGACGATAATGAGATTGATTTGCTCGATGATTTGGTTTCCTCCGACGGTAAACTAAAGGTCATTGTCCAGTGTTTGGAGCGAGGTCAATATTATGGTTTTGCCCAGGCAGACTGTTTTATTCGTCGCCCGGATGCTTCGCCGCTGATCAACTTTGGCAAGGCGTTTGCCAGCATTTGGATTCAGATGGTTCTGGTGATTGCGATTGGTGTGACCTGCAGTACGTTCCTCAATGGTCCGGTGGCGGTGATGTTTACCTTGGCGTTCATCGTGCTAGGATTCTTTCGGGACTTTTTTATTCGGATTGCTATCGGAGAACAAGTTGGAGGAGGGCCGATAGAATCGCTGGTTCGCCTGGTCACCCAAAAAAATCTGACAACAGGGCTGGAAGAGAATTTTGCCACAAACTTGATGTATGCCACCGATCAAGTCGCCCAGGTCTTTATGCGGAGTATTGGTTTTTTGCTACCTGCTTTTGGATCCCTTGATACGGTGAGTTATGTGTCGTATGGATTCGACATTTCATGGAACTGTATGTTCCAGGATTTGACGGTGGGTCTGTCTTTTACTTTGGGGTTGTTCATCGTTGGTTATTTCTGCCTGAGAACACGAGAGGTGGCTAAATGAGCGAACGCAATTCCTTCTATCGAAAAGTCGCTTATGGTGTTGCGATTGCCGCGCTTTTGTTTCCCCTGTCACTGATGAGTTCTCCTGCGACGATGACTGAGCAGGGTTTAAACCCAGGAGGCAAACTTGCCCAACTTCGTAATGAATATCGGCTAGGGCAGGCCAACCTGGGTGAAATTGATCCCGCCAGCGAAACCATGAAACTGGCTACGCTCGGGTTGCGTGGAGTGGCGATGAACCTGCTCTGGGAAAAGGCAAACTACTACAAGAAAACAGAAGACTGGTCGAATCTGACAGCTACGCTTGACCAACTTGCCAAGCTACAACCGAACTTCATCACCTTCTGGAAGTTTCAGTCCTGGAACATTAGTTACAACGTTTCGGTTGAATTCGATGACTATCGGGACCGTTACTACTATGTTCGTCGCGGGATCGATTTCTTGAAAACGGGCGAAAGCTATAACCAAGACAATCCACACCTACTTTGGGATTTGGGCTGGTTTATTGGACAAAAAATAGGCCGCGCAGATGAATATCTCCAGTATCGCCGCCTCTTCAAGGCCGACGATGATTTTCATCCCGAAGAT
>JAKVCB010000163.1 GCA_022448345.1 Pirellulales bacterium | reverse complement strand
ATCCTTTGGAAAACACTTTCCCTGGCCGATGCACGTGAGCAAGGTGCCACGATGCTCTTCGGCGAGAAATATCCCGACCCGGTTCGCATGGTGTCGATGGGAGATTTCAGTAAGGAATTGTGCGGGGGAACCCATCTGGACAACACGGAGCACATTGAGCATTTCGAAATCCTAAGTGAAGAGGGAGTATCTGCTGGAACCCGCCGGATCGTAGCAGTCACTGGCCGCAAAGCGCGTGAATATGCCCAGCAAATCGCAGCAGCTTTTTCGCAAACTGCAAAGGTTCTGGAGGCTCTTCCACATCACCTTCCAATCGCGATTTCTGCGTTACTCCAAAGACAGAGAGACCTGAAGAAACAACTGTCCGGAGGCGGCGTTGCAAAAGAGATTCCATCACCCACAGGAGCCCCGCCCACAAATTCCTCCCCTACGCCACTGGAGGCCAAACAGCTTCTGGTCGAGGCGGCCCGCCTACTTTCGGTGTCTCCGCTGGCAGTTCCCGATCGGGTTGCTGCCTTGAAACGCGAAGTTGACACCATGGCAAAGCAACTAGCTGACCGCGACGCAGCTGGCCCACTTTCAGCAGAAACCATACTGGAATCGTCTGAACAGATTGGTGATGTTACGTTGGTCATCACCGAAGTACACGGTGTCCAACCCAATTTAATGCGGCAACTTGTCGACCAAGTGCGTCAGAAGGTGACTCCTTCGGCAATTCTGCTGGCTAGCAAGTTGGGCGATGACAAAGTAAGCCTGATTGCCGGAATCAGTCAGGATCTTGAAGCTCGCGGAGCTAGTGCCGGGGATTGGATTCGTCCCGTAGCCCAGGCCGTCGGTGGCGGGGGCGGCGGACGGACGAGCATGGCCCAGGCAGGTGGAAAACACCCTGCCCAAATCCCCGAAGCCCTCCAGGTTGCCCGCCAGCAGGCACAAGAAATCTTTGGATCGTAACCTCCTCGGGCTGCGAAGTTTTTAGGCCACAGGCCATCGGACCATGACTTCGCCAGAACCGCAGTAAGTCCGCGGCACCCTCACGACAAGGTTGGTCCAATTTTGGGAATCTGCGATTTGATCGACTTGGGCAAAAAACCGAGTTGCCTGATTGCAGGGTCCCCTCCTAAGATACCCTTTGGGTTTGCGGCCGGAAATCGTACCTGGCCGGATTGAAAGCGTGCCACCGCGTTGATCACTACCAACGGAAACTTGACGTTATGAAAAGTGTCACAGAAGGTCTTGACCTGGATGTAGATCGCGGACCGAATTGGCTTTTTGTTAAGCTTCAACCGAGCCGCCGCGCCGTGCCAGAATCACCTCACGTCGCCGATGAAGTGTGGTCGATTTCCAAGCGGCACTTCGTCTACCGTTTGGTACTGGACCTGGAACAACTCGAATCCTTCCCGGAGGGAATGATGGGGCAAATTGCCTTGTTGCAGGAACGGTTGGTTCGACAAGGTGGGGCGCTGCGGTTATGTGGTTTGTCGCCTGCCTGCGAGGCAGTCGTCCAAGAGTGCCAGCTTGACAAAGCCTTGCCAAACCACGCTTCGCGGGAAGACGCCGTACTGGGTGAACCGACTGCCGGTACAGCTTCTCTGGACAAGCCTGCGTTGGTGACGACAGCTTCTTGATTGCCGGGCTTACCGGGCCCTCACAACAAGTACTCACTCCTAAAGCTGCAGAGTGTCTCAAAGACTGGCTTGGGGTGACTATTAGCATCAAAGATTCCCCCGTGTGGAAACTCGTGCGGCTGGCAATCACTCAGCTGATTCCATAAGATCGCCTGCACCGAAGCCTTGCCCAACAGCATGGGGAGCTGGCGACCGATCCATTCATTTTGAGTTTCGGGAGTCATATCTTCGTCGCCACTGGCGCCACAGGTACGAATCTTCGGATTGGCCTGGAGATCTTCGCCGCTTGAGCTTGGGAGCGCAAGCGAAACCAACAACGGCAGTTCAAGATGGCTCCAATGGTCTATCAACTGGCTGTACGCAAGTGGGTTTCGAAACGAAGAGCCTCCTGGTTGATACCCGAGATCAATCTCAAGACCCAAGCCAGAAAGGCCCAGATCAGCCCGCACTAAAGCATCTGCGAAATGCAATGGAGCCAGGTCGAGTTTCTTCGAAGCAAGGTACTCTCCCCAGGGTTGATCGAACGAGATGATGACAGGGGTTTGCATGTCAATTTTCCGGGTTGTGGCAATCGCCTCAGCCACAATCTGCAACCGCTGCTCTTCCGAAAGTGCAAGCACGTCGCTTGAGCATATCCGGGAGGCAACTTGCCAAATTTGAACCCGTCCACGGTAGCGACGGACTGTCCTCCGCACATGCTCAAGCATGAAGTCTCGCAGACTTGCGAAATCTCCCTCCCAGAGGTAAGCCCAGTCAGGGATACCACGATCTGAAAATTCCAGCAGCGGCCCCCCACAAACCTTCAAACCAGCCTGACCCGACCATTCGATTTGAGCGTCGGCGTGTTTCCAATCGTGAGTTCCTTCACTCGATTCCACCGTGGCCCACCCGAGCCGTGCGGTTGCCAGATTGAACGCAGCAGGTAACTGCCTAACCAAATCCAAATCGGACATCTGATCACCTAGCTGAATGCCTAGCAACGTGTTAAGGCCAGGCGCCTGGCTGCGACGCACAGCAATTGCTTGTGCCGAATAGATGGATACCAATGCGTCCATCCCATCGAGCGCACTGGCAATGGCTGTTTCCGCATATTCGGCAGCGGCCGCCGGATCTTGCTGTGAAGTCGCGGCCCGCGAAAAATGTCGCGTTGCTTTCTGGACTATTTGCCACAACGAATCTGGGATTTCCAATCCCACAAATCCCCATTGAAAGAGTTGGTTCCGCAACCGATTGACCGTGCCACGGGCCAATTCTACTTCCAACTGGTAGGGGTGCGGACGCTCGACGAGAGTGGCAGTGCCCAACAACAATTCACCGCGCCCGGCAATGCGCCAGGGAACGTAGATCCAGCCTGAATCATTCTCGAGACGCTCGACCACAAGGTGATTATTGCTGAAATAGGCACTTGCGAACCAAGGCAACTCACCATGGAGGTCGTCGGGACCACAGATGCAGACCCGATCGAGACCATCGGGTGGTATGCACCTGCGATTCTGCACAGCCAATCGCATCAATCCCATTGGAGAAAGGACCTCGTGAGGCTCACTACTGGATGCAGAATTCAGAGATTAGCACGCTTTGTCCTGAAACGCGTTTTGCGGCAAATGGTTTGACTTGCAAGGCAAACTCATGGTGCACAGCCTCAGGGTACCGACGGTGCTAAGATTCTAATCGGCCACGGTCCTCCAAACAACCATAGCGTTGAAACCAAAAAAATACCATACTGGGGACTTCGGTGACCACGATCAGAACCCCTTGGCAGTTATTTTTTCTCATGACACATACACCCGTTCTCCAGACGCAGTTGGGCAGCCAGCCCGTACGTTGCGGTAAGGTTCGAGATATTTATGACCTGGGCAATACGCTATTGCTGGTCGCAACCGATCGAATCAGTGCCTTTGATGTAATTTTGCCGACTGGAATTCCCGAAAAAGGTTGCATTCTCACTCAACTCAGCTGTTTCTGGTTTGAGCAACTCGCCACCCCCAATCACTTGATTACCGCCGACCTCGACGCAATGGGCTTGCAGGAGATGGGCCTCTGGGAGAGTATCGACCACGATTCATTTCGGGGTCGTGCAGCATTGGTCCGCAAAACCAAAGTCATTCCCATCGAGTGCGTTGTCCGCGGTTACCTTGCCGGATCAGGCTGGAAAGATTACCAGGAGAGTGGAACGGTATGCGGCATCCCACTGCCAGCCGGTTTGCAAGAATGCGAACAGTTGCCCGAACCTATTTTCACCCCGGCTACCAAAGCCGAAATCGGCAACCATGACGAGAACATCTCTTTTGCGGAGATGGTTAGCCGCATTGGTCAGGAACTGGCTGAAGAACTCCGCGAGCGGAGCCTTGCCATTTACCAACGTGGCGTCGAACATGCCCGCAAACATGGGATCCTGATTGCCGACACCAAGTTTGAATTCGGCCTTATTGACGGCGAACTGATCTTGATTGACGAAGTACTGACTCCCGATAGTTCGCGATTCTGGCCGGCCGATACCTACCAGCCAGGAGCTGGCCAACCGTCGTTTGACAAGCAGTTTGTGCGGGATTGGCTCACTTCAAGTGGCTGGGACAAGCAGAGTTCGCCACCAGAGTTGCCAGATGAAATCGTCGCCCAAACTCGGCAAAAGTACATGGAGGCCTACGAGCGGCTAACCGGCGTCCCGTTTCGCTCAGGTAACCTATAATAGAGTTCACCG
Organism: Pirellulales bacterium; assembly: GCA_022448345.1. Classification (GTDB taxonomy): domain Bacteria; phylum Planctomycetota; class Planctomycetia; order Pirellulales; family Lacipirellulaceae; genus JAKVCB01. Next base: position 4,229 of record JAKVCB010000163.1, on the reverse strand, counting down.
ATTTAGAACTTGCCGCAAATTGTTTCGCGGCCTTACCAGAAGACCGGCTAGGATTCGATGTTACGATATTGGACCGCAGGGGAATCACACGGCAAAACGCTGTTGACAATCGTCGATGGCTTTCCCGCTGGTGTGACCATTAACTTGGAGCCCATCAATGTAGAACTCAAGCGTCGCCAGGGCGGCTATGGACGGGGAGGTCGCCAGCGGATTGAGTCCGACCAGGTCGATGTGCGTACAGGGATCTGGAAAGAGGTCACACTGGGAAGTCCAATTGCCCTGGAAGTTGTCAACCGGGACTACAAACTCGACCGCCTGGACGATCTATCGCGGCCGCGACCTGGCCATGGGGATTTGACCGGGGCCGTCAAATATCTGGGCAGTATCCGCGGCGTACTGGAGCGGGCAAGCGCGCGGGAAACAGCCGTTCGGGTCGCTGCCGGGGCCTTGGCCAAACAACTGCTCGCTGAGTTCGGGATCACCGCGTTTGGCTACGTCGTTGAATTGGGAGGGGAGCTCATCGAACCAGTCGATGGACCACCGGAAGAACTGCAGGCTATTCGCGACCAAAGTGAAGTGTACGGTCTGAATCTCGCACGTGATGATGCCATCAAACAACTGATCGACGAGACTGGAAAAAGGGGAGACACACTGGGTGGAATCATCGAAGTGCGTGTCGAAGGACTTCCATTCGGACTGGGAACCCATGCCCAGTGGGACCGAAAACTGGATGGTCGAATTGCGCAATCCGTCATGGCAGTCCAAGCAATCAAGGGGGTAGAAATCGGGTTGGGGTTTGAAGCAGCCCGCAGGCCCGGCTCTAAAGTCCACGATCCCATTCAGTTCGATCCGCAGCAGGCCAACGGTCCCAACCTCGGTTTTGTGCGGCCAACCAATAATGCAGGTGGCTTGGAGGCGGGCATGACCAACAGTCAGCCACTGGTCGTGCGGGCCGCAAAAAAACCAATCAGCACATTGGCTCAACCGCTCGAATCCATCAACCTGGAAACAAGAAAAAAAGAAGAAGCGGCCTACGAACGAAGTGATGTTTGCGCCGTTCCTGCTGCCAGTGTCATCATCGAGAATGTCGTGGCATTCACCGTTGCCGAAGCGCTTGTGGAAAAATTTGGTGGCGACAGCCTCGAAGAGATGAAACGCCGCTACGAAATGTTTCTCGAAATGGCCGCCAAAAACTAACCCTTGCCCTGCCGGGATACTTTCTCCACTGTCCGGTCGGCCTCCAACAGACAAACCTCTTAGAGCCGCACTTCAGCGGTGTCGATCCAAATAGTGACGGGCCCTTGGTTCGTCAGCGTCACATCCATCTGGGCACGAAAACGACCCGTTTCCACAGGAATTCCCAATTCCACGACACGGGCCACAAATTGTTCATAGAGCGATTCGGCCAAACCTGGTGGTGCAGCATCGACAAAACTTGGCCTGCGCCCCTTGCGGCAATCACCATAAAGGGTGAACTGGCTAACCACCAGCATGGCACCCCCGACCTCCCCCAGTGAACGGTTGAGCTTACCCTCGTCATCCTCAAAAATTCGCAGCCCCGCGATTTTTTCGGCCAGCCATTGGACTTGTCTGGCACCATCGTCGTGCGCCACTCCAAGCAAAACAACCAGGCCATGATCAATTCGCCCGGTGATTTCACCAGCAACGGTCACTTGTCCTTGGCAAACACGTTGGATACAGGCGCGCATTTTGGAGGTTTATGGGCGTCGATGGGTTGCGAGCGACTGACAGAAAGCTTATCTAGCATCTAGCATCCAACGTTTAGTTTCCACCCCCCCCTACCCTGAACGTCCCGTGCTGTCCTGCCCCGACAGATCAGCCCGTTGGCCGCGAATTTTCCAGATTTTGGTCCATGCCGACACAAGTACTACTGCTGTACTACTGCTTGCTGATTTTAGTGGCATCCATCCTGGGCGGAATGATCCCGAATTGGGTACGACTGACCCATCGCCGGATGGAATTCGCCGTGAGTTTTGTGGCTGGGGTCATGCTTGGTGTTGCGCTATTTCACCTTATTCCACACGCGTTTAGCGAAGTTTCTGGGCTAACTCCCAACAGACCACCAGAACAAATTGCGGGAAACCTGATGTGGGGAGTCCTGTCTGGTTTTCTAGCTATGTTTTTCATTGAACGATTCTTTTGCTACCATCATCACGAGATCCCCGGAGATGACCAACTTCAGGGTGAAAGTAAACGGTGTCACGGCCATGAACACACGCACGATCTCACCTGGAGTGGGGCCGCACTGGGCCTGACTGTGCACAGCGTGCTGGCGGGCTTCGCTTTAGCCGCCAGTGTTCAACATGTGAGTCACGGGGCCACCCTTGCCGGATTTGGCACCTTTTTGGTGATATTTTTACATAAGCCGTTTGATTCGATGACCATCTGTACATTGATGGCTCATGGTGGCTGGCCTCCCATTTGGCGGCACATCGTCAACGGCCTCTTTGCGCTGGCAATACCGGTTGGTGTTGCCATCTTTTACACCGGCTGGATGGTTGAAGATGCAACCGCAAACGCCAAAATTCCAGAGACCGTGTTAGCCCAGGCCCTCGCATTTTCTGCTGGCATGTTTCTTTGTATTGCCATGAGCGACCTGTTGCCGGAACTGCAATTCCACCAACATGATCGCATAAAACTCTCCCTGGCCTTATTGCTGGGGCTTTCAGTCGCCTACTTGGCTGGCCAATTGGAGCAACTTACCCATGCCGGGCATGTCCACAGCCAACCTGAAGCCTCCCAGTCGGACCATTCGGGCTAGCATGCCCTACTGGGGAGATTTTCAAAAGAGGACAGCCCGCCGGGCACTGGGGGTTCTCGGGACTGATATTTTCCCCAATCGATAAACTAGCCGCCTTTTCGCTGAGCCCCGCTGAAAACCTTTCCGTCCAGTGGGCTCAAGCAACGGTCCGAACTACTCTAATGGACGTCGACATCGACGACTTCCTTGGCTTCGGTGCGTCCCAGAATACGACTGAGCGTTCCAGAACACGACTTGGACCACCCCTTTTTGACATAAGGAAGCCCATGACAGGATACAAACTTCGGACCTGGCAGAGACAGTCCGTGGGCCGCGTGGTCATCACGGTTTCCGCAGAACCGCCACCGGCTGAATGTCGCTTGGCCCCTTATCAGGGGCTAGCAGCCTTGGTGAATCAACTGGTGGAGTTCCTTGCGTCTGCCCAGTTGCCCGCCACTTGGGGAGTTAGCGACCCGGTGCACGCGTCGGTGACCTCACTCATTGTCAATTCGGAAATTGCCGCCGGCGGCGACCATGAGATTGCCATCCTGGCTGACCCAAGTTGGTCAGGGATTGAAGCCGGCAGGCCACGATTTTCCAAGGAACTCATTCGGAGGGTTTGTCAGGCACAGTCCAAAGGTATCGTGACAACAACGCTACTTCCCCGCGAGGTGAGCCTCAATCACCATATCGACCTGGTCGTTAAGCAAGGCGTTACGGCCGTTTGGCCACTCTCGCCAGTTGCTCACAACCCAACTCAAACCACGGTTCCCAAGTCACTCCATTACGGCCTGTGGGAGTTTGCAACTTCAGGCCAACTCCCCCTGACGTCAGCCTGGCGAGCAGGTCACAAGTTGCAGAAAGGCATTCGCCGGGCAGCAAACGAAGGAGCCACATTTCAACTCTTTGTGGATTTACCGGCAATTGCCCAACAAGGAATTGCCGCTGAAAAAACAGCCTTTAAGGTGCTTCAGCATATCGCAGCTTTACGGCGTCGCGGCATCATTGAAGTCGAAACCGTCGCCGCAGCAGCGCACCGCTTGTCGGAGGTCCCGGCGGCAACACCGCAACGTTCGATCCTTCGGATTGCGGCTTGAGTGATGGACGCCTGGTACCGCTGCAGAATTCAGCCTGGCTGGTTGTAATCCGCCCTCTAACGCACGCGATCCCAGGCGGATACCCCAGGGACCAGAGCCACCTATCAACGGCTGCGAGAAGGCAAACCAGCCATTCAGCGGGCAGATAAACGCGAGCCATTCCCCGGGAATGTCTGGGCGGCAGCAAGACCAATAGGAGACGGTAGGCTGAAGGCCTAATTCAACGGTTGTCCTGGAGGGCGTTCCAGCTCAGGTAACCCAAAATCACACCGCAGGTCAGAAAGCCAGCATCCAGCATCCAATTGGCACGGCCAAATGGAAACTTCAGCGCCCAATCGAACGCAAATACGAAGACGATCAGGCCGGCCGCG
>JAKVCB010000162.1 GCA_022448345.1 Pirellulales bacterium | reverse complement strand
TGTCTGGTTGTCCTTGCTGGCGGGCGTTGTCCGGACCCCGTCATGGATGAACCTGTCGATTTGTAGCAAAGGAACGCGTAGTCCCGACCCCGGAAGATTGTCGGTCGTGCTACTGTTACCGTGAACCGTATGCCTGCTGTCGACCCGCGCGTCCGCGAGCTTGTCCGGCAGATTTTTGCGGCAGAACAGAGCCCTTGGAATATAGCCCGAATTACTCTTCTGACCCGATAGTGCCAGCAGCTTCCGTTATTTTGTTGTAAACCACGCCATCCACCATTGAGCATGCGCAAAGCGATGAGTAAGAACGCAACCTGGTTGTTGTTGGCCGTTGTTGCAGTTGGTATTGCGGCAGTGGTCTGGTTTTGTCGGTCAGAGCCCCTTCGGACGGTTCAGCCCACCCATATTGTGCTGATCAGCATCGACACATGCCGTGCGGACCACCTTCAGTGCTACGAGCAACCAGCGCCGGCGATCGCCTCTGCCGCGTGGCAAGTTAGCGAGCCACACACTCCGAATCTTGATGCCCTCTCAGAAGAGGGAATTCTGTTTGAAAACGTGGTTAGCCCGGCCCCAATAACGTTGCCGGCGCACTGCACCATGTTGACAGGCACCATTCCTCCTTATCACGGGGTACACGACAACGGCACGTATTATCTGGATGACGTCATTACCACGTTGCCCGAGGTCTTGCGTGATCACGGTTATGTCACAGGGGCAATCACGAGCGCCTTTGTCCTGGATTCCCGTTATGGCCTGGACCAGGGCTTTGACGACTACAACGACCGATTCGACGAACCGGGGGCGGTGGAGCGCAAGGGTGCCGAAACAACGCAGTACGCGTGTAATTGGCTCGACCAACACCAGCACGAACAGGGTTTTTTGTTTCTCCATTATTTTGATCCCCACATGGACTACGAGGCCCCAGGGCCTTGGGCAGACCGTTTTCTCGACCATCCGTACTCTGGTGAAATTGCCTACACGGATGCTTGTATCGGCGAAGTGGTCAAGAAGCTCAAAGACCTGGGGATTTACGATACGACGCTACTGATCGTCACCAGTGACCATGGGGAAATGCTGGGAGAACATGGCGAAGTGACGCACACTTACTTCATTTACCAGGGAGTGTTACGAGTTCCCTGGATCGTCAAGCTTCCCCATGCAGTGGGTGCCAGCCCAGCGAAGGCCGGCAATACCGAGTCCCGCCGAATTGGTGCCCTGGTCGGAGTGGTCGACATTGCGCCGACCATCTGCGGGCTGCTTGGCATCGAAATGCCCGCTCCGGTACAGGGGACCGACCGCTCTGGGTGGATTTGGGGCCGCCCGTCCGCCGACGCCCATCAACCGCAGTACTGCGAAAGCATTACGCCGATCAAGTACAACGCCAATCCCCTTTGTGGACTGGTAACTTCCGACTGGAAATTTATTCACACCACGCGGCCCGAATTGTACAACCTTCAGGATGACGCCGGTGAGAGTCGCAATCTGGTGGACCACGATCCCGATCGGGCAGATTCCATGCTCAAACAATTGCAAGAGCTATTGCAGATCGAGTCGCCCCACAAGGGGAGCGATCCATCCTTGCAAGACGAGCAGTCGGTCCAAAACCTCAACCAACTGGGTTATATCTCTGGTACCGCGGCAGTTCACGACAACATTTTTGCCCTCGACCCGGCGCGGGGTGATCCTAAGGACTTGATCACCCTGCACGATCCGGCCAGCCAGGTGCACGGGCATATTCACCACAAGGAGTTTGCGCGGGCACGGGAGATTTGTGAAAAACTGGTGAGGCAACATCCTGGAATCAGTGAAGGACATTGGCTGCTGGCGAAGATTGCGATCGAGGAGGGCAACCATGCCGAGGCCGCAGACCACCTGACCCGGTACCTGGTGATCAAGCCTGAGGATCCGATTGGCCACAACCGCCTGGGACGGGTCCTTTGGGAACAGGGCCACCTGGACCGTGCCGTGCGAGCTTATCGTCGCGGCCTACAATTAAATCCTCTGCTTCCTGAAGCACACGGCGATCTGGGTATTTTATTGGTCCGAAAAGGTGAACTCGACGAGGGCACTGGGCATTTGCGAAAGGCGGTCGAGCTGAAGACCGAGTCGGATGTGGCGCATCGATTTCTGGCAGATGCTTTGTCGACGCAGCAGCAATTCAAGCAGGCAGCGCACCACTATGAGCAAGCCATCCAGATTAATGCCGGGAACCGGGCCGCCCATGCCGGCCTGGTCCGAATCCTGAAATCGCAGGGACGTCAAGATGAGGCGATTGAGCATCTTCGCGAGGCCATTGAAGCGAATCCAGATTTGGTCACCGCCCACCAAACCCTGGGAGAATTGTGTCAATCGCAAGGGAAGTTGGTTGAGGCACTCAAACATTTCCGGCGCGCATTGGCCCTCAAACCAGATTCGATTGCCCTGATGAACAACGTGGCCTGGGTTTTGGCCACGCATCCCGATCAGGAGGTGCAAGAGGCCGAAGAAGCGCTGCAGATCGCCCAGCGGGCTGCCAACGAGACAGGCCAGTCCAATCCGGTAGTGCTTGACACGTTGGCGGCAGCCTACGCCAATGCGAACCAATACGACCTGGCGGTGAGCACCGCCAGATTGGCACTGGAGTTACTCACTCAGACCAGTCAGGAGGCTCTCAAAAAGAAAATTCGCGAACGGTTGGAACTGTATGAACAGGGCCAACCGTACCGAGAGCCAAGGTAAGGCTTTGGTATGACACCGCACTAAAGCAGCGACTATTGCTCCCACTGAACGGTCAGAACGTTCCGGAAAATTCCACCACATTCCGGCAGTTGGTTCCGGCCAACGCACTTGCGAATCACCAGCCTCGAATATTTCTGTGGTCCTTTATAACAGGTAATAACGTCGTTACGCGGTATCACTGATGTCGAATCAAAAATTCAGTACAATCTAGTGTACGTAGAATCCAACCGTGGGATTGACGATGCTAGTTTGGATTTGCGACACAGCAGACGTATGGTCCCGTGAGTGTCCCCTCAGTATTTTTAGGGATGGCCGGCAAGTGATCACAATTGAAAGGGAGTCCTTATCTTCATGGTTCACAACCCCTTGTTACCTCAACTCATTACGTGCTTCTCAGTCATCACTCTCTGCGTCGCCAATCTTGGCGAGGCAGCGGATGAAACAAGTAGCATTTCATGTATCCCCTTGCCGCCAGGCGTCGTTCAAAACGTAAATGCCATCAGCAACCGCGGAGGGATTGTAGAGCTTAACAATGGCTCGCTGATGCTTGCCGAGGGTAATTCCTACCGCATTTCCACCGATGGAGGTCGGACTTGGGGCGACGAGCAACCGCTCAACTGTGCCATCGGAGTCGGCGGGTTGATACAGCTGAAGTCCGGCGGATTGGCCATTTACGGATCCAAGGACGAGACCCTTTACTTTGCCTCCTCCATGGATGAAGGCAAGAGCTGGTCCGAACCAACACGGATCAACGATTACCCCGACTTTCACCCGATGTACCATTCGATGATCCAGCTCAAAAGCGGTCGGCTGTTGCTCACCGGATATTGGGAAGGGCTGGGTGGCCTTGAGAAGGGGCACAGCGTTCATCCCGAACTGAAGTATTTGGACGTCAGCTCCTACGGACTTTGGCGGGGCCAGAAATACCAGGTTGAAGGACATGGTCACCTGCCAGAAATGGGGATCAGCATCGTTTTTCGGTCTGACGACCAGGGCCAAACCTGGCAGAAGCACCCTGGCGGGTTGGTGGGATGGTTTGACTTCCAGGGGCGACCAAACGGCAATTGTGGTCAGACAGCCTGTTTTGAGCCAACGATAGCCGAAACGAAAGACGGTAACGTGCTGCTGTTGGCCCGCTCGACTGTCGGACGGCTGGTGCAGAGCTTCAGTACCGACGGGGGTGAGCACTGGTCTGCAGTGGTGCCTTCGGATTTGCCCAGCTCCGAATCGCCAGCACTCGTCGTGGCCTTGCCGAAGACGGGGGATTTACTGATCGTTTGGAACCAGATATCTCGCGAGGAAATTCGCCGTGGCTATCGGCGGGGTCGCTTGTCTTCAGCGATTTCCACCGACGGCGGGCATAGCTGGCAGAAGTTCAAGACGTTGGAGTTGAGTGAGGGGCTTGAGGCTATCGACCGGATACCACCGGAATTCCCCGCACAAATGGTACGAGCCCGTGACTGGGTTGGCCCGCTTCCCGACCGCTGGGCTTATTTTCACTATGCGAACTTGGATGTGGTTGGAGACCAGGTTGTGGTTCGTTACAACCGGGGAAGTCCCCTCTTGGGTGTCGCTGAACAGAACTTGAAAAAGCAAGAGTTGGTGATGCGCATATATCCAATCGAGTGGTTTTATGAATGAGATCTGTCCCTTAGATTTCCCCTCCCCTCGCAGCTATCGATGACTGAAACTAGAAACTGCTTTGCCCTGTTGAAAACGAACCTATGGTTTTTTATTCCAGCTAACGCCGGAGGGCATAGGCGAAGACTCGGATGGAATCTTTGGTGAACAGGCGCGCCTGGTTGTGGGCTTGGAGCATGGATCTGGTTGCTCGTTTTAGCCCACTCATTAATAATTTCCCGTTAATAATTTTCCGATCCAGCGTCGACCATGTCTGTTTTTCTTGATGCAACTTTACTTCCTGGGGAAGTGGTTTCGGTTTACTTGCGGCGACGACAGCCAATCAGGCCTGTCAGACCCAAGCCCAAGAGCAGCAGTGCCGACGGTTCCGGGATCACCACCGGTTGTCCCGCTTCGAGGCTAACGACCGCATAGTGGACATCTGCGGTGTCTGCACCTTGCACTCGGCCAAAGCCAAATTCGGCCCGGTCGACTGCATCCCGAAAGTCAGACCGGCTCAGCCCGGTTACGGCTGCCGTTCCATTGGCCCAAAGCGATATTTCATCGTCTGCAGCATCATTATTTCCTTTGGCATCCAACACAACCTGATACGTATTCCACACGGTTGGATCGGTGTCGCCAATCTCTGGCGGAGAATCGATGCCATGGCCGCTTGTATCACGATAAAAAGCTCCTGGGTTTTGGTAACTGAAGTCGGAGCCGTCATACAAAATGATTTGAAACATATCCTTGCCGTCTTGGATATACATCCCGGCAGTCGCATCTCGTACGGCCGCATTAACCTTGACCTGCAGTGTGGCAGTCCAGCCGGCGGTGCCTTCCAGGATTTGTTCCAGTTCGTTATCAGGCGATCCAGAATAACCGGTGCCGGTGCCCACGGTCCTGTAGAACCCGGAGCCAGCGGTCGAGACCATGTGCCAGTTGGCCGGCGGGCCAGCGTCGGAGGTCCCTGTGGGACCTGCATTGGTGCTGAATCCCTGGGTAGCTGGGTTTGCGCCACCGGAGGTTATAATTGCTGCGTCTACCACTCCCAACCCAAGCAGTGCGGTTCCTAGAAAAACCGCCGAGGCCGTAATTATTTTCCTGTTCATGAGTCCATCTCCCAATGTGAACTGAAAAGCCAACTGAACGAGTTATGCTTGTTTTTCGCTGGGCAAAAAAAAACCACTGTCGTCCTAGGCGGGTTTAGGCGCAGGCCGACAGTGGTCTTTCTTTTGCATCCAGAATGTAGGCAAACATTAGCTTTCTCTTTTTTTTACTGCAGTTGCCAATCCGTTTCCGTGCGCGGCACAGGCAACCCTGCCTGGGCAAAAATGAGACATGTACCAACAGTCCCGATTGTAAATGGTCTGATCGTGTTGTCAATAATTTGGCGTGGTTTTCCTGGTTGTTTTTCGGCCTGAATAAATCACCCTAAGTGGTTTTCGAGTAACGAGATGGGAGGCATCCTACTTGGCTTGCTTGGCTTGCTGAACCAGTGAGCGCGGGTAGCCAGTGGCTTGGTGATCCTCTCGGAGACCGCGACCACTCAACCGCCCCAACCCATTCTTCCGGCTAGGCGGTGGCGCCCAAACCGGGACACCACCAGGTTGATCATCACCAGACTCATCAGCATCAGCGAACACGGTTCTGGTACGCTCGCCGTGGTGCCGCTGGTGATCACGTCACCGAAACGTTCGCTCCAGAATGTGTAATCGCCCGCGTCGATTGTTCCGCTCTCATCACCGTCGGCCCCAGTGCCTGCAAGGGTGACGATGTTTCCTAGCGTGTCCTGCCACATGGTGTAGTCCGCTGCATCGACGGTGCCATCGCCGTTATAATCGCCGGTCGTTGTGGGAGCGGGAGGTAGCGGACACAGGGCATCGCCTGGTGTGCACGGGTTTTGTCCGGTTTCCAGGCGCCAGAGGTTGTGCCTGACATCGGAGAGTGTCTCATCATAGGAGTATCCCGTCCGGTAGATGCCGAATTCAGCCCGAGGGTTGATGGACCCAGGCAGGACAGAACGATAAAAAGTTTGTCGTTCAACTCCGTCGACGTAGTAGGAAATGACGTCGTCGATGCGACCGGCAAGACTCGTATCCTCACCCGGGTCAAGGACAATCTGATACGTGTGAAAACCGTCCGTGGGATCGACCGTACCCAAGGCAAGTTGGGGGCCCATCCCAAAGAACGCGTAGGCGCCTTGAGGATCCTCCGTCCCATCGTACAACCGCACCTCGAACAGGTTGCTCCCGTCATGGATATTAAAATAGATCTCGCTGTAGGAACTTGCCTCAACGACTTGGACTTTCCAGGTTGCGGTCCATCCACTTGGATCCATCACCGCCTCGTCGACCGGTGCGGCCGGTAGTGCGGGATTTTGTTCGCCGACAACTCGGTAGAAATTACTTGGCGGAACGTTATCCCATTGGGTCCGCCAGTTGGGCAATTCGCCAGTCAGTCCCATGGCACCCGCTTTTCCGAACAATCCCCACCCTTCATCGGTGGGATTGTTACCGCCAACATGCTCCAGAACGACGGCTGCCTGGGAGACCACCCCAAAGGCCAGCAGGCCAAAAAGCACCAGCGTCGCAGAAAAAAATTGCCGTAACATGATGCTTTTCCTCAGTGGTGAACCAGCGCCGTTGTGACCGGTTGATGACTGATGAAACGAATGCAAGAGCAGCGATCGTTTGAACACCTATTTGCATTAACAGACGTTGCGGGAGTGACCACCACCGAGCATAATCAACCCTGCTTGGATTGTCAATGAACACCACGAGAAAACTGGTTTTTTTATGTTCTGCATCCTCGTTTTGCAGGGAAAAGTGGTCATTGGGTAGTAAAAAGCAGGTGAAGAAAAAGGTCTCGGACAAGACAAACGGCTGGACGAAGAATTTTACTTTTCATTAGTGGATCGGGTCGAAATTGGAGGACAGAACAGTGCATTGTCGCATGAAATTCGTTCAATCGATCGTACTGGGCGCATTGGTCTCGGCCAACTGCTGCAATTTCAGCCTGGCCCAAGAACTGGCCCAGAAAGAGGCCAGCATCATTTCGCAGCAGCCGCTTCCGAAGGGTATTTTTCAATCGGTGGGCATCGTCAGCAACCGAGGCGGGATTGTTGAACTCAACGATGGCTCCCTGATGCTTGCCCGGGGCGACTACTACCAGATTTCCACCGACGCGGCACGGACCTGGGGGAAGAAACAATCGCTAGAATCCCCGGTCAGAGCGAGGGGGTTGATCCGCTTGAAGTCGGGTGAACTAGCCATCTATGGCGATACCGGGGATGGGACATGTTGTTTTGCTGTGTCCAACGACGAGGGGAACTCCTGGTTAGAACCGACACAGATCACGGCCTATCCCGACTTTCACCCAATGAACCATTCGATGATCCAGCTGGCCAGTGGGCGGTTGCTACTGGCTGGATATTGGTCCGGTTTGTATAGCTGGAAGAAGATCGATGGCCAGTTGCAGAGCGTCCACCCCGAGCTTGGGTATTTGGAGGTCAGTGCATATGGACTTTGGCGGGGTCAGAAACACCAGGTCGAAGGACACGGTCACCTGCCAGAGATGGGCATCAGCCTCATTTTCCGCTCGGACGACCAGGGGCAAACGTGGCAAAAACATCCTGGTGGGTTGATGGGGTGGTTTGATTTCCAGGGAAAACCAAATGGCAATTGTGGCCAGACATCGTGCTTTGAGCCGATCATGGCCGAAACGAAAGAGGGCAATGTGTTGTTGTTGGCTCGCTCAACCGTGGGGCGGTTGGTTCAAAGTTTTAGTACCGACGGCGGCGAGCACTGGTCTGCAGTGGTGCCTTCGGAGTTGCCCAGTTCGGAATCTCCCGCCGTAATGGTTGCGCTGCCCAAGACCGGAGACCTGCTGGTCGTCTGGAACCAGGTATCTCGCGAGGAGATTCGACGCGGGTATCGGCGCGGCCGCTTGTCATCGGCAATTTCGACCGACGGCGGGCACAGTTGGGGCCACTTCAAAACGATCGAGCGGAGTGTGGGCCTGGAGGATCGCGACCGCTTGCCGGCGGAGTTTCCGGTCAAAATGGTACGGGCACGCGACTGGGTCGGTCCGTTGCCTGACAAGTGGGCCTTCTTCCACTATCCGAATCTGGAGGTTGTGGGCGACCATGTGATTCTCCGCTATAGTCGTGGCAGTCCGTGGCTTGGCGTTGCCGAGCAAAATCTATCCACGCAACAGTCCGTGATG
>JAKVCB010000161.1 GCA_022448345.1 Pirellulales bacterium | reverse complement strand
GCTGTGATTGAGCGACGTGGTTCCTACCAGCGTGAGCATATTGCCCGCCACGTCCACCGCATTGTCAAAAGCGAGGCTACCGGTGGTAATCGTAACAGTCGTGTCGGCACCAATTGAGAACGGAGTTTGAAATGCATGGTCGCCGCTTGCAACGCCAACCGCAGGCGCTACCGGAGTATCCTCGGTCGTCGTGATCATGCTCACTCCGCCAGGACCTGAAATGGAATAACCGGCTGTCCCACCATCAAAGTCAAGCTGGTTGACCTCAATCGGCAAATTGGTGAAGACGGTCGAATTCACACCGCCGGTATCCCCAAACGCAACCGTGTCATCACCGAAGGTCGCCATGCCGTTGCCCGGGTTTCCGGTGGGTGCCCAATTTGCGGACTGGCTCCAATCACCTGAACCGCCATTCCAGATAAAATCGGTTGGTGTCGTTGCCGTGATGCGTATATTGTCGACATCAATGCCGCGGTTATTCCCAATGGAGATAACGTCATTACGGATGCTCAGGGCCGTGATACCATTCCAAACATCCTCCGTAAAAGTTACGGGAGCAAAATCGTGAGGAGCGTAATTGGGAACCTCTTGCAACTCTTCAATGCGGGCGGTCGCCGTCATCGTTTCTTTGTCGAGCGTGATCGTTCCCTTGACAGGCACATTGGTATACCACCAGGGCTGCGACGCACGCTCCGTAGTGCCAGGCAGTCCATCTCCGGTGGCAACGAAACCCCACCCTTGACCGTTGGACCGGCTGTAATGCAAGCCGAACTCGGTCCCTGACACACCAAAGTCAAAATAAACTCCAGCATTGCCTGTCCCGTTGGAATTACTGCCGTATTGCACCATCGCATCGAAGCTCAGCGAATAGTCCGTCGCTTGCGAGTTACTGGTAGGACCAGGAACCGTTACGCCGTCCTGAGCCCATATTCGAAGTGGCGTCCAATCTGGATAATATTCGTTGTGCGAATTTCCATCCAAAGCTTTTCCGCTGCCAAGCAGCCCATGGCCTGAAACTGAGTTCTCAGCGTAGTCATTGACCTTAACGCCAGGATCCGCATTGTTAAACCAACCTGGAATATTCTCGATCGGCGTTCCGGCAGAATACGACTCGAAGTCTTCCTCGTACAACGTGACCGCACTAGCAGGGACCGCAAGCAGCAGAGCCACGAGCAGTGTTACGGCTTGGGATAATTTTTTTGCAGTCACTCCTGTTTTTACAGTCGTCCCCGTGCGACTCTTTACTTGTTTTCGATTTCGACCACCAACCAGGCCCAACCCCCCAGCCAATAAAACCAGGACCAGGCTCGACGGCTCTGGCACTACGGAGACGCCACTCAGGCCACTGACCTCCCCGGAAAGTATCACGACCAACCCGCCCCCGACACTGTCGACCACGCTGTGATTAAACGACGTAGTGCCCGAAAGGGTGAGCGTATGGCCCGCCAGGTCAACCTGGCCGTCAAAAGCGAGGCTACCGCTGGCAACGGTGACGGTCGTGTCGTCACCGATCGAGAATGGAGTCTGAAATGTGTGGTCGCCTGCCAGAACATTGACCGCAGGCGAGGCTGGGGTGTCCTCGGTCGTGGCAATCATATTGACCCCGCCAGGGCCCACAATGAAATGACTGGCCGTCTCGTTGTCAAACTGAATGTGATTGATATCTACCTGGCTATCCGTGAAAATTGTCGACGTCGCACTACTCGCAGCACCGAACAACACCGTTTCATTACTTAAGCCGGCAGCCCCATTGCCTGGAGTTCCACCGGGAGCCCAATTGGCAGCCTGGTTCCAGTCACCCGAGCCACCCTTCCAACTGAAATCGGTGGCAGTGTTCCCTGTAACAAGGATGTTGTCGACATCCATGCCGAAGTTGTCGTCGTTGGGATTTACGTGGTGGTCAATATCATTGCGAATTTCCAGCCCGATGATGCCATCCCAAACGGCTTGCGTGAAAGGCTGGGGAGTAAAATCGTGACCGGCAACGGTCGCCGATGCCATCATGGTTGTCTTGTCCAAAGTAATTGAAGCGGTCGTAGGAACGTTGGCGCCAAAATATACGTGATCTACAAACCCCTCGTATTCACTGACGTTGGACAGTCCAGGGCCACTGTTGACGAAGCCCCAGCCTTTGCCATTGGCCCGCATGAAATGAAGGCCAAACTCGGAAGATTCCCCGTAATTAATATAAAGCCCCGAGTTACCTGTTCCGTTGGCATTACCGCCGCGCTGCACAATCGTGTCGAAACTCACGGTATAATCAATCAACTCGGAGTTGGTCGTAGGGCCAGGCACTGTCGCTCTTGAGGTCGACCACACTCGGCCAGGAGCGCCTAGCTCAAGGTTCGAATTGCCATCCAAGGCCATTCCACTGCCTTCCAGCCGATGGCCTCCTGATGAGTCCTCAGCGAAACCGTTGATCAGTATGGGGCCATCCGCGGCGGAAGTTTCCCATCCGGTCGCGTCTTGAATCGGTGTTCCAGCAGCGTAACCCTCGAAATCCTCTTCCCACAGGGTTACTGCACCGGCAGAGCCCCCAACAACAAAGAGCACAGTCAACGCAACGCCATAGATGACAAATTTTTCGGACCTCATTTTAAAACCCATAATTCCTGCACAATGGAGAAAGTAGAAGGGCCGCCATCCCACGTCATGTCACGCGACTCGGATTGCGCTTCCGATCAAGCGTTGAATTGACATCGGCGTTCACACCTGAAAGCTTATCTTTACCAAACCCTCTCCCTCATGGGCTTAGCCATAACGTTACCCTGGGGCGAAGCTATGCTTCACCCCAGGGAACGATGGTGAACTCCCTCAAAAAATCTCGCGCCTATCGCTTGCGGCGAATCCCTGCCAGACCACAGAGACCCAACAGGGCCAAACCCAGGGTCGTCGGCTCAGGAATATTGGTCTCGCTAATCGAGATATTGTCGACGTCGATACCTAGATTGTTACCGTAGTCATAAGTATCGTTGCGGACCTCAATCTTCGCGATTCCATCCCAAATATTCTGATTGATATCTTGGCTCGGGTACGTTAAGTCATTGTAACTACCAAGAGGGTCATGGATGGTAGCGGTCGCTGTCATACTTGCTTTGTCGAGGGCAATCGAAGCAGTAACCGGCGTATTTGCCATCCACCAAGGCTGGGCGGCAGCGGGGTTGCCGTCACCATCGAGCGCCGTGGCGTTGAACGTGCCACTAGGGCCAACGAAACGCCAACCGTTACCGTTGTGCCGGGAGTAATGCAAACCAAACTCGCCACAATCGTCGCAACCCAAATAAACTCCAGCATTGGCTGAACCGTTATTATGGCTGCCGTACGCTACAATCGCGTCGAATTGCAAGGTGTAGGTCAAAGCAGTCGCCGAGGGAGCGGGGACGTTCGTTCTGGACGTCGCCCAAACGCGACCCTTGCCGCTACCTACCTCGTTACCCGAATTGCCATCCAAGGCGTTTCCACCGTTGGGGAATCTATGCCCATTCACCGACATCTCATCGTAGCCGTTGATCAGTACGGGGCCATCCGCGGCAGAATTTTCCCACCCAGTCGCGTTCTGAATCGCTGTTCCAGTAGCGTGACTCTCGAAATTTTCACTGAATACTGTATTGGCATTGACCGGAACTGAAACGGCCAAAACTGCGACAACAAACATACTGACAACAAAACACTTCATAAGACACCTCCCTAATTAATGCGGAGAAACAGTGTACTTCCGGCAACCGTGCGTCGCGTGACGCACCCCACAACACCGCCTGTACACAACCAACAATGACGCTTCATCACGTCCTCACAAGAGCAGGCTCGGCCTTCGCGAATGGCAACCAAATACGACTGGCAACCAAATACGACTGGCAACCAAATACGACTGGCAATCAAATAACCGTAAAGCGCGGTTACCCAGTAACCTTAAAGCAGGGTTACGTGTAACCTTAAAGCACGGTTACGTAGTCTGCAGTATAAATCGACGTTAGCAGGATTGTCAAGCAATAACGTCTTAAACACCCGCTTAGTAACACCACTCTACGGAGATGCCATTGCCTCCCCTAGCGGTCCAGATTTGGACCATGCTCACAAATTGGCTAAAAAACAGGTCCAAAACAACCCATTTCTCCCCCTACCTGGCCGCGAAACCAACGGGCCGCCCAGGGAATACCCGAAACTTTGGAAACTCCTTCCAACTCGCGACTGGAGAAACTCGCAGCGACGCCAAGCCCCCTGTCTGCCACGACGGCCTTTGGAGTGGCTGCGACTCGGTCCAACCCGGGACCGAGTTGACATAACTGCCTGCACCATGGGCCCACCACGGGCAAAATGAGGTGCGCTGCATCCTTTCCATTCAAAACATTCACTCCAAAATAGAAATCTACCACTGGGAACAGTCCAACACGTGTTGAACCTCTCGATCCCCAACAGTACTCTGCCGCTCGGTTGCGTCGCACAGACATCAGGAGCCAACGATGGTCGTCGATACAAAACTGCACAAAAACAAAACTTCAGTCGGCAGCGGCAAGCCGCTAGAGGTCGATCGTTACGAGGTGATCGAACAGTGGGAAGACTACGGCTACTACCAACCCTCTCACACCGAACGCTACCATCGCGCCTCCGGCGTACTTCGCATCGGTTATCCCAATGCGTTGGTGCTTGACGACGGCAACGTACTGGTCGTCTACGACTATGGCATGGGCATCTTCGGCAACAAGAGTGGCGTCAAACAGCGCATCCTCCCAGCGAGTTGGTTTCTCGAATAGCCCAGCAACAAGTCGCAGCGCACAGGGTACCTGGCAATAAAGGGCTCGCCAAGTCGCACCGCATAGGGTGCGACTTGGCCCTCCAGCAAAATTCGACCGCTCGCCGGGCAAACCCTCTCCGCTATGGGACTCGAAACCAATTGGCTATAATCGTCGCTCCCTTTGAATCTGTTCACGTTCTACCCACAGCAGAGGTTCCCCGCAAATGGCAACCCTTGAACACCCCTATGCCAACATTGACCAAAGCCAACCCCTGCGGGGCAACCTGCACGCCCACACGACCCACAGCGACGGCGACCGTTCGCGGAGAGAGGTTGTCGCCGATTATGCCCAACGGGGCTACGATTTTCTCATGCTGTCGGATCACGACGTTTTCACTTCTCCCGAAGAACTGCGCGAGGTCACCGAGAACGATTTGATCTTGATTCCGGGCAACGAAATTACTGCGGACGGTCCGCACATGCTGCACATTGCCGCCGAGCGGCGTGTCGATCCGCACGCCGACCGACAGCGATGTCTCGACGCGGTTTCCCAACAGGGCGATGGCATTGTGGTTGCATGCCATCCAAACTGGTCGTATCCCCGCGGAAAGGCCGACTTTAATCACTGCTCGCTCGAAAACCTGCGAAATTGGAACGGGTTCTGCGGCCTGGAAATCTACAACGGGGTGATTGGTCGACTCAACGGCAGTCCCTATGCAACCAACAAGTGGGACCTGTTGCTGTCGGAAGGGCGCAAGCTGTGGGGCTTTGCCAATGATGACAGCCACGCGACAACCGGGGACGTCGAACTCGGCTGGAATGTTGTGTGGGCCGCAGAGCGAACTCCTGTGGGAATTGTCGATGCACTCTCGCAGGGCCGTTTCTACGCGTCGACGGGCGTAGCGATCACCGGCATTCGGGTCGAGGATGCGCACGTGCAGATAGAGACCGCCGATGCCCAGCGGGTTGTGGCGATCACGCAGCATGGCCAGCGCCTAAAAGTCGCCGATGGACCGCACATTGAAGTCGAGGTCCCAGCCGACGCGGGCTATGTTCGGTTTGAGTGTTGGGGCACCGGTGAAAAGTTTGCGTGGACGCAGCCCTTCTGGGTTACTTCTCCACCGGAACCGCAATCCCCCTCATGATGATGTTCTGGCAGAACAAGAAGATCAGAAAAGTCGGGATCGCCGCAATCACAATACTGGCGTTGACAACATACGGTTCGGCCATACTCTGAAGTTGGAACAGCCACACCATGAGGGTCCACATTTCCGGATCGGGAATGATAACCAAGGCCATCATGAACTCGCTGTATGCAGCAGTGAACGCAGCCAGGGCAAGCACGGCCAAAATCGGCTTGGACAGGCTCATCGTAATTGTCCAGAATTTGGTCCACTCGCCGGCGCCGTCGATGTCGGCCGCCTCGTAAAGTTCCCGCGGCAAGGAATCGAAAAACCCCTTCAGCAGGAAGATACTAAACCCGTTAGCCGCAGCCGGAAGAACCAACGCCCAAAAAGTGTTCAGCAGGCTCACATGGGCGCTACCTTCGCCAAAGAGCCGAGGCATCAAGTAGAAACCCACCACAATCCCAACAAGCCCCCCCAGGATTCCCCGGGTCGCCTCGCCTAACCCAGGACGTAGCCGCCCTACCAACCAGGCTGCCGAAAAGCCCACGAGCGCCGCCACCACCAGCCCGACCAGCGGAAACCGCTTCAACAACAAAAATGCGGGAATCATCGTCACCTCGGCCGGAAAGGCCATCGTCAGCATACAAAACAGCAGCACTTTGTAGCTGCTTGGCGGCTTGTAGCGACTTAGCGCATAGGCAGCCAGGGGATTGACCAGGAGCGTGACCAGGATCATCAGTCCGCAGTAGATAATCGTGTTGCGGACGCCATTGCCATGCAGCAGGATATAGTCGAGTACCTTGATGTAGTTGCGTTTGATGAACTCCGACCGCAAGGCACCGGTTTGCTGTGCAAAATCGGCTCGGTCCACCGCAACGATCGGCAGCGCCTGGTGGGGCACCTGGCTTACCGGAACTCCTCTTTTGCTGGCGAGGAATTCTTCGAAACCCTGGCGCACTCCGTAAACCGAAAGCGACTCAAGCGGACATTGTTTTTTGTTGGTAACAAAATTGGCGTAATCCAAATAGACGCGCGGCGTACCACGAACCCTCTTCATCAACGGTATCTCATCGAAACTCGCGTACGTGGTTTGCCACTGCCGGTTAAGTTCGCCAATGTCTCCCGCGTAGCGCACGTCCAGAAACTCTCCGAAAGCAGGTTCCTGGGCAGGATCGATGCGAATATAGACCAGGTTCAATTCGTTACGGACATAGTCTTCCCAGTCATCACGTGCCTGGCCCGACTTCGGGGCCCTGCGACTCAGCAACACTTGCTGATAATTGCCGTGGTCCGTGCCATGGGCTTGATTGTATTTCTCAATCGTTGCCCAACGTGGCCTGAGGTAACTGTTCCAGAACACACCGTCCAGGTTCACTACGAAGCGGTCCGCCCCTGGAGCGGACTGTTTGACCTCATCCAAGAGTGAATAGATGATGCCCTGCGGAAACAAGTAATACCTTGCTTCGAAAGGAGTTTGGGGGGTCTGAACCTGTGACCAACTCTTGTAACGAACCCCCACTGCGTCGGAGTAAGCAACGACGTCTCCGTACCGTTCTCGCAGGAGCTGGAGACACTTTCGCTCGTTCTGTCCCAGCAACAGATGCCCGCACCGATACCAGTCCAGTGACCAGTCGGTCTCGGCTCGAAAGGCCATAAACTCCTGAGCGAGTTCTTGCTGCTGGGAATCGATTACCGGCGGACGGATCTTGTGCCAATACCCAATCGGCTCGAACTGGGCCTTTTCTGCCTCGAATTGATCGGTGTACTTCGACTCAACGTACTTGGCCCAGAGGACGTCGTCGTCGAAGAAGTAACGCGGGACCGGCGTTATCTGGTAGAAATCGGCCTTACTCTTGACCGACCCGGAAAGCATCAGCATCAACGGATAGATCATGCTGATCGACCCAATCACCAGCAAGGCGTAGATCAACAAGACCACACTCACGACGCGCGAGTCTTTCCGTCCAATCTTACTGATAACCGGCATATCAATTGGTTCCCGCGACACGGAACTCGACATTACTGAGTCGTTTGAGCTGAAAGACCGTAAAGCCGATCAGCAGTGCGCCAATAATCCAGGCCATCGCTGCACCCTCGCCAAACTTCAGGTGGCCAAACGTGGTGTAGAACAACCTCAAACCGATCACTTCGGTTGCCCCTCCCGTCTCGGTGTAAGGCCCCCCACCGGTCATGGCCAGGATGTACCCCCCCGAACCACGGATCGCACCGATCATCGCGCCGGTAAAGTTGATCATCACCAGGATTTTGATCATCGGGATCGAAATGGAGAAGATTTTCTGGCGGATCCCCGCGCCGTCGATGTCAGCTGCTTCGTAGAGTTCCTCGGGAATAGTCTTCAGCGCTGCCATGTAAATCAAACACCCCGGCCCCATGCCTGCCCAAATTGTGGGAATCAGACAAAAAAACAATGCCCACGTCGGGTTGGAGAGCCAATCTTCGCGGAAGAAACCGAAATGAATCCCGGGCAGCAGATTAAGTGCCCACACCAGGCCGTTGAGCACCTGGTTCACCATCCCGTCAGGGGTGTAAAAGTTCTTCCACATGATGATGACAACCAGTCCGCTGAGCACCGCGGGCAGATAATAGATCGTGCGAAAGAAGGTTTTCCCGCGCGGCACTTCGCTCAGCAAAAACGCCAGGATAATGGGCGTACAGAATCCAAAAAACATGAACAGTAGTGCGTACAGAATCGAAACCCACAACGACATCCAAAACTCTCTGTCGAACAACACGGCCGAGAAGTTTTCAGTCCCACTCCACTGGCTATCCCCCATGACGCTGTAGTCCTGAAACGCAATAACC
>JAKVCB010000160.1 GCA_022448345.1 Pirellulales bacterium | reverse complement strand
CGCTACGTCACCGCGTCGCTCATTTTCCTGAACACATGGCGGGCGACAACAACCACGGGCAGCCCTATATACCACACTTGATGTTGCTGCAGGACCAGGGAGAGGCATCCGCCAAAGCCTGGTTTGATTAATGCTCTCTAGCCTTGATACCGTCACCCCTTCCTGAACAGGTTGCTTCCCTATGACTGAGTCACGCCAAAACAAAGGCCCCTGGATTCACCGTTTTTTGATTGGGCTATTCAGCATTATTACCGGCCTTTTGTGCTTTTGGCTGCTGGGCTTTGTGGTGAATGACATTGTCAGCTGGCCCGGCCCCAGCTACGAGACTCTCGAGAAACGCCGACTGGACCAAACGGTTGTCGCACAGCAAATCGCACTAGCCCACCAGATAGCGGATATCGAGCGCAAAATCGCCAACCAAAATAATCGCCAAAAATTACTGCGAGATAGCACGGCAAGTTCGCAGACAACCATGAACCAGTTGTTGGAATTCCAGAAGCTCAGTTTGCAAAAAGACGTCAAGCCGTCTCCTGACCAACAGCAGGCGCTCGCTGATAGCCAAAAACGATTTCTTGCAAATCAAAAGCAGTACCAGGTGCTCAATCAAGAGATTGTCAAATTCAATCAAGAACTGAAGGACTTAAGAAATCAACAGCGGAAAGTCACCGAGAAAATTCACGCCGAGCGCAAACCGATCCAGGCCGAGTTCGAGGCTTTAGAAAGCAGGCATGAAATCACGGTGGCAGTCTTGCAACTGTCCGTACTCGTTCCCCTGCTGTTGATCGCTGTTGTGTTGTTTCTCAAGTTTCGCGGGGGCACCTATGCACCGTTGGTGTACGCCTTTTGCGTCGCCGTGTTAATCAAGGTCGCGATGGTGATGCACGAACACTTCCCCAGTCGGTATTTCAAATATGTGCTTATCCTGGCTACCCTGGCCATCGTGGTTCGAATCCTGGTGCATCTCTTACGGATGATAGCATTTCCGCGCACCGATTGGCTGCTCAAACGGTACCTTGAGGCCTACGAGGTCTTTCTTTGCCCGGTCTGTTCCTACCCGATTCGACGCGGGCCTTTGAGATATGCCTTCTGGACCCGTCGGTCCATCAAGAAAATGCGGCCCAGGCCAACGGGTGAGGCCGACCGGGAGGAGATCTATACGTGTCCCAGTTGTTCCACCCAACTCCATGAAAAATGTTCACAGTGCGGTGAAGTTCGCCATAGCCTCTTGCCATCCTGCCACGCATGCGGCGACACCAAATCAGTGGAACTCATTGCCACACCGTAGTAGCCGCCAACCACAGTGTTATTCTATTTTGTCGCGGTCACGGCGACAGACGTTTTAATTCGTGGATGCGTTTGCGCCGCCCCAAAGGCCCCGTCGGGTCTGGGCCCAGGCTACGAGACCAAGACCCAACAGTAGCACCGTGGAGGGCTCGGGTACAGCGTACGCCCCCTCGATTCCAAAGAGAAGATCCTTGTGGCTGCCTTCCTTCACGCCATCCTTATTCACCAGGCTCCCGGGACTGTAGGAAGACTCCTGGTCGTAGTGAATGTAGACCTTCTCGCTTGCGGTCGTATCGACCCGCAGGTAGTACTCGGTGTCGGCTAGCAGCGTCGCCGGAGTCGCAGCGAAATTCACCGCATCGTGAATCGCCGATTGATCGGCGGAACTGTCTTTCTCGATGTCGTTTGCCGCAATGGTGGACTCCCACAAGGATGGCCCATTCCAACTGGTCCGAATGGACGCTGTGATCGTTTTGTTATTTTGATTCTTCTGACGGTAAAGCCAGAGAACCACTGAGTCGATCGAAGCTTCGGCAATAGTCCCGGAAGGGTCGATCTGGAACGTCTGCCCCCAAGACTGGTCGCTCTTTAATTCTTCGGCGGTGAGTCCCGACTCGGTGGTGAAGTGGCCCGTCAGCGTTGCAGCGTGGACCGACGAACAGATCAGCACAAAACTCAACAGCAGTAGATACCGCATTACGCCCTCCTCGATAAGGGAGAAACAAGGCTCCGACGGCGCGCCGGTTGTCGCAGCACATCACAGAAAAAAAGGGGACCGATTGGGGTTTGAAGTCCTGGGATCCCTTTATTGTACACGACAAGTGCGTGTGGCGTCCAAGTCCGAAAAATTACATCACTATTTATGGGGTCGAGGTCGAAAAAGCCGCAGGCCAAGCCCCAGCAATACAATCGCTACAGTGCTGAACCACCATCCGCCCTGTTATATCTACGGCGCGAAATCCCGTCCAAACCACCAAAACGCATCCATCAGGCCTCCAAACTTCCTCTCGCCATTTTAACGATTACCACCAATTCGACTTTCACTTTTCCCTTCCAGGGAGTACCCATCCAAACCGGCATTGCTAACGACCTCTACACCATCTTTATCGCCGTTGTCCCCCGGCAAGTTGTCAGGTTCGATTCAACAAGCCCTGCAACCTGGCCCGCAATGTTCGCAGAACGTGTTGCGGCCCCAAATTTTTCTGAATGAACACCTACCTCGCTCACTTCTGAAAAACACACGTAGCGAGCTTGCACCCGGTCGGTTCCACCAACACTTGCGACCCATAACGTGGTATGCTGATAAACGGAGTGGCTTCGCGACGGGGCCGGCTCGGACCATGGAAATGCCTCGACCGGGGCCGGCAATTTCCAAGCGACAAACCACCCCGACGCGTCCCTTGGTGGTGATACCTTGATTTTGCGGCGCACGCTGCGCACGTTCCGCTTGCCAGATGTTGGCTGGAGAACCAAACACGTGAACAACCTTTTTACTACCTGTGGCCTTCTGCGATTAATTTTTTGCATTATTACCTGCTGGCTCACCTGGATGACTCCCCCTGTTTCTGCAGAGGAAAGGCTGGTCCAGACACCTCTCGACTGGCCCCCTATCGGGCGAGAGCAGAAACCATGGACCCGATGGTGGTGGTTCGGCTCGGTCGTCGATGCCGAAAATCTCCAGTTGGAGTTGGAGCGACTCGCGGAGGCGGGACTAGGGGGTATCGAGCTTACCTGCCTCTACGGCGCAAAAGGCTACGAAGAGCAATACGTAGACTATCTCTCGCCGCAGTGGATTGAAATGTTGAACCTCACGTCCGACCTGGCAGAGCAACTTGATTTGGGAATCGATTTGCCCCCCAGTTCCGGATGGATCTACGGAGATTCCTGGGTCACGCCGGATCAAACCGTGGTTCGCGCGAAACTGGAAACCCAATCATTGCAAGAAGGCCAGTCGTGGCAGGTCGACCTTTCGCCGCGCCGAGTTGCTGCGATCATGGCCTACTCCACCGATGGACAGGTTCTAGAATTAGATCACAGCCATATCAAGGATAACGTCCTCCACTGGCAGGCACCCGAGGGTGAATGGACCGCCTACCTGCTTTCCATGGAACCCACGACGAGGCGACACAAGGCCATCGCTCCTGGTGGAGAAGGACTGCGTATCGACCCGCTCTCAAAAGATGCGGTGGACGACTATCTGACCGGTTTCGCCGCTCGCGCCGCAGGCATTCGGTCCGAAACGGTACGTGCTTATTATCACGATTCGTTCGAGTACCCCATTGATTCGTCTCCTGATTTGCTCGACGAATTCCGCCGCCGGCGGGGCTATGATTTGCGGCACCACTTGCCAGCGCTATTTGGGCGGGCCGACGAAGACCTTTCACTTCGCAACGATAGCGTCGCCCGAGTCCGTAGTGACTACCGCGAAACAGTCGCCGAGATGCTCCACGACAACTTTGTGGTGCAGCTGACGAATTGGGCTCACAAGCAGGGAAGTCAGAGCCGAAACCAGGCTCACGGATCTCCCGGCAATCTGATTGACTTGTACGCGGCAGCCGATATCCCGGAGACCGAACTCTACGGCCAACTCGACCAGCCGGGGCCGCCCATGCACCCGTTCACGGACGTAATGTGTGTGAAAATGGCTTCTTCAGCCGGCCATGTGGCGGGACGGAATCTGATTGCCGCAGAAAGTTTTACGTGGCTTAACAATCACTTCCATACTTCTCTGGAGGAGATGAAAAGGGCAACGGATCGCTTTTTGGTAGGAGGTGCCAATCACCTCTTTTTCCACGGTACCGCTTACTCGCCTGAGGAGGTGGCCTGGCCTGGCTGGTTGTACTTTGCCACCACCCAGATCAATCCACGCAACACTATTTGGCGCGACCTGCCAACACTGAACCGCTACATTGCTCGCTGCCAATCCATTTTGCAGTCGGGCAAACCTAATAACGACGTGCTTTTGTACTGGCCCATTTACGACCTTTGGCAAGTAGGGCACGACATCTGGTGGCAAGATTACACGAGTTATTTTTTGCGGCGGCGGTATGAACTGCCAGACCTGCCACTGCTAGATGCCAATTGGGGCGCAGTCGGTTATATGCAATTGCCGTTGCACTCAAAACATCTTTGGCTCGATCCCAAGCCGGTGGGTCGAGTCGCAGACCGATTGTGGAAACGAGGCTATGGCTTTGACTTTATTTCCGACCGTCTACTCGGCACCTCAACGGCCAGCGGAGGCGACATCTGCAGTCCAGGGGCGCGCTACCAGGTGATCGTAGTACCGGCGGCCCGCGTCATGCCATTAAAAACGTTGCAGCAGCTGCTGAGCCTCGCCCACAATGGTGCCACTGTCGCTTTTGTAGGCCATTTGCCTGAGGACGTTCCAGGTTTACATAACGTCGAGCTCCGATTGGCCCGACTCCGCCAACTCCGCGGCGACCTGAAATGGGGCCCATCAGAATTGGCAGGCGTGCGAGAAGCCACCGTTGGCGACGGTCGCGTCCTGGTAGGTCAAGACGTCGAATCGCTGCTGCGGGCAGCCGGCGTACGGCGCGAAACGGTCGTGGACCGTGGCGTACAGTTCATCCGCCGCAGGCATGAGGATGGTCATCATTATTTTTTGACCCATGCCCAATCGGATCCCGTCGATAACTGGGTAACTCCAGCCGTTCAATTCGCCACCGCCGTACTCCTTGATCCAATGACAGGAACAACGGGGTTCGCCAAGACACGCCAAAATGCAGCAGGCGAACGTCAATTCCGCCTCCAACTGGAACCAGGCCAGTCGATGATCGTGCGCACGTTTCGACAACCACTGAAAGGTCCGAACTGGCGTTACCTGGAACCAACCGGCGATCCGGTTGAAATTCCTGGCACCTGGTCGGTCGACTTCCTCACAGGAGGCCCCGTCCTACCCAAGGCGTTCACGACCACGTCGCTCGACTCGTGGACCAGGCTGGGCGGCCCAAAAGCAGAACGTTTTGCCGGTACCGCTCGATACTCAATTTCGTTCGATGCGCCGAAAGCCGGAAAGGCTTACCTCCTCAATTTAGGGCGCGTTGGCGACAGCGCGCAGATGACCTTAAACGGTCAACTGCTGGCCACCCAGATCAGCCACCCGTTCCAAATAAGAATCGACCACCTCCGCACCCGTGGAAACCGCCTCGAGATTGAGGTCACCAACGTCGCAGCCAACCGGATTCGCGACTTGGATATTCGCGAGGTCCCCTGGAAAGAACTCCACGGCTACGGAATCTTGAACATGGGGGCTCAAGTCAACAAGGCAGGTTTAAAAACTCGCAGCCTGGACGCTTCGGTTTGGCCAGTCCGAGAAGCAGGGCTGCTTGGCCCTGTCACACTACGCCTGCTCGATTGACGAAGGAAAGACATCCGGCTGAATCTGGTATCCGTTTGCCAATGCATTGGTTTGGTTGAAGAGCCCCACGATCGCCATGACTTCGCCCAATGTTTCCGGGTCGACACCCAGCTTAACAAGGGCGGCGGTGTGCGAGTTGGTGCAATAAGGACAGGCATTCGTAGCGGAGACTGCCAGCGCGATAATTTCCCGCGTCTTGGCATCCAGGCGGGAAGCCCGTCCAGTGGCTTCCGGGTGCATCCATTTTTTCAAATGCTTCCAAACCGACTCCAGCAATTCTGGTTCCGTGGCCAGGGTTTTCCAGAAGTTAGGAACGAAATCAATTTCCTTGGTCTGCCTGATATCGGCAAAGATTTTGGCAACGCGCTGGCTGGCCTGGTCTTCCGGGACCAGCGAAACCGTCGCGGGAGGCAGTTCTGACATGCGAATCCGTTCTGCTGTTGGACCGGGAATGGTGAGCCAGTCCGCGATTGTCCTAAGTTTTCAAATTTTCCACAAGCTTCTCAGACGCGTTCTGTACCGATTGAAGGACTCCCAAGCCGGCGGAGTGGTTCCCAGGAATCTTTATGATCGAACGGCCCTTTTTCCTGGACCTGGACGTCTTCAGAAAAAATGCCCCCCCAATCCTCCACAGCTCACCATTTTGCCGACTTCCCTAGCGTTTCCAACGAAAGAAATTTACAATGATGTTGCTTCATGGCCGATGATGACCACGGGCTGTTGCCTGCCAGGCTGCAGACTATCGCGTTTGAACCTTTTTTGGGATGGCCCCCCGACGCGAAAACCAGGGTAATCCAGGGCGGCTGCCGCCGCGAGAAAAGAGTAACACGTCTATGTGTGGAATCGCCGGCATTATGTTTAAAAGGGCCGATCTGGACCTCCAAACCGGGCAGGCCTTGATTGACATGCTCGACGGCTGCCAGCACCGGGGACCCGATTCTACCGGCTTTGCCCTCTACGGCGATTCAAACCCAGGTCAATTGCGTTTACGGTTTTTTGTCGGCGACGACCAAGAAGCAACCGAGTCCGTCCAGCGAATTCAGACAGCCCTGGCCAACCAAGGCGCTGAGGTGGTCCAAGACGAGCGGATCGGAAACAACTACCGCGCCACCGTAAATTTCGATGGTGACATCCGCCAGCTCTCCTACCGCATGGAACACGTATCCAAGGTAATTTCGATTGGTGCAAGTCTGGAAATCGTCAAGGACGTTGGCAGCGCACATCACGTGGACGATCGGTACCAGGTGCACGCTTTTCGCGGCACCCATGGCATTGGCCATGTTCGATTGGCCACTGAGTCTGATGTGAAGCCAGAGGCTTCCCATCCATTTTGGGCAACCGGGTTTGCCGATGTCGCGATTGTCCACAATGGTCAAATTACCAATTACTGGAAAATGCGAAGAAGGCTAGAGCAGCGCGACTTCCAATTTTCAACCGACAATGACAGTGAACTCGTGGCAGTCTACTTGGCCGACAAACTCTCCCAGGGTGCCTCGCTGAAAGAAGCACTCAAGAGTTCCATCGATGACCTCGACGGCACCTTTTCGTTTTTAGTTTCAACAGGTGACGAAATTGGTTACGCAAAGGATCGCCTGGCTGCCAAGCCTATGATTATGTTTGAAAATGACAACCTCATCTCTATTGCTTCTGAAGAAGTTTCCCTCAATCGTCTTTTTCCCGGGCAGGCTTTGAATACCAAGGAGCCCCCTCCGGGTACATACAACACATGGTCACGATCGATCTAGCTGAAGTTTCCGTCCGCGAGGCCAATGGCCTTATCTGGAAACATGGCGATGCTGGCGAGGACGTCGAAGTCCTTAATCCTGATGCGCGTCATCACATTGGCGTAGGCTTGACTTCACCCATCAAGGTCAAAATCAGGGGGTCGGCGGGCTATTTTTGCGCCGGCCTCACCGACCAGGCACACTTCGAGGTCGAAAACAATGTGGGTTGGGGTCTCGGGGACAACATGTACGCCGGATCGGTTGTGGTCGCCGGCAATGCGGGGGCAATTGCCGGGGTTGCGATCCGAGGTGCGGAACTGGTTGTCCGTGGCAATATGGGTTCGCGTGCTGGCCAGGTTATGAAAGCTGGCACCCTCTGCTGCGCCGGCAATGCGAATTTCATGGCCGGTTACATGATGTATGGAGGACGGATCATTATCCTGGGCGACTCGGGTGAACGCCTTGGCGAGGACATGACCGGCGGAGAAATATTTGTCGGTGGCCGCCTGCAGGACCTGGGGTCGGATGCTGAAGTCACCGACATGGCCGCCGACGAATTGGAAAGCATCCGTGAATTTCTGGATCGGTACCAAATTCCGTTTGCAGGCACCTTCCAGAAAGTTGTCAACGCCGGCAAAAAGCTCCGTTATCGTACAACCGAACAACAAATGCGGAGCATTCCGTTCTTTTCTTTCTCGGGAGACTCCTCCTACTGGAACCCGAAAATCCAGGAAGACATTCACATCAAGTCTCACATTGGTCGTTACCGCATTCGCGGCTACGGGGGTGCCCGCTCGCTGCCGCACCTGTCGGACCTGGCGTTCAAACGCGATTTATCGTGTGCCGGTCACGACGTGGATGTCGCCTCCAAGGTGGAGATGTACACAGAGATTGGCAGCAAAAACGGCGCCAACCCGTTAAAACTAAGCATGCCCGTCATGATTGCCCCGATGAGTTATGGGGCACTGAGCCGCTCAACCAAGCAGGCCATTGGTCTCGCCTCCTCCCTTTCGAAGATCGCCGAGAACACCGGCGAAGGTGGCATGAGCGATGCTCAACGAGATGCGGCTGACCAGCTGATTTTTCAATGCCTGGGGGGCCGCCTCGGCTGGAACATTCACGACATGTTGCGGGCCGACGGCCTGGAAATTTATATTTCCCAGGGTGCCAAGCCGGGCCTGGGTGGCCAACTGATGGCCAAGAAGGTGACGCCCGAACTGGCCAAAATCCGCGGGATCCCCGCTGGGATCGATTTGCGTTCTCCCTCGCGCCATCCCGACATTCTGGGTGCTGACGACCTGGTCATTAAGATCGAAGAATTTCGCGAAGCGACTGGTTACCGATTGCCTGTGAGTGTCAAGCTTGGTGCCGGGCGAGTGCGTGACGACATCAAGATTGCCGTCAAAGATGGTTTTGATTTTGTCGAACTCGATGGCATGCAGGGTTCCACAGGGGCGGGCAGCGCAGAAGTCATTGACTACGTGGGGATCCCCACCCTGGCGGCAATCATCGAAGCCGAAGAGGCGCTGGCGGAGATCGGGCGGCGCGACGACATCGAAATTATCCTGATGGGTGGAATGCGGGATGGCGTCGATGCCGTCAAAGGACTTTGCCTGGGGGCCGACGCAGTAG
>JAKVCB010000016.1 GCA_022448345.1 Pirellulales bacterium | reverse complement strand
CGGCCCCACTCGGCCAGCGCGGTCCCGATTGGCTTGGAAGCTTCCTGGCCGGGAATGTCGTGACAACCAAAACAGCCATAACGGCCGATCGATCGCCGGGCAACATAGTCGAGTTGTTTGGCCACGCGGTTCTGATCGTTAAGGTCGACCAGCACACGTTCATCCCCTTTGAGGCTGGCGGCTTGAACTGCGGGGATTCCGTCGTTGGCGTACCCCTCGGCCCGTGTACGGGGAAATGAGGCCGAAAGCCATTCTGTGGTCAAGTCTTTCAGAGCGGCCTTTTCATCCTCCGTCAAAGTCTCGGCGGGGACGTCTTGCGGTTTCCAATCGTAAGGCACTCCCATCAAGTAGGCGACGATATCGGCAACCGGATCAGTCACGACCCCAGTCGGCTGACCGGCGGGATCGGTTTCGACGATCGGATCAAGATACAAATCGGGCATCACAGTCCGCGGGTGATAACGGTGCGGCTGCTTGATCCAACTGTAAAGCCAGCGCCTCCCCGACTCGGAATCGAATTTTGCGGAGACCCCTGAAAGATTAGGACCTTGGGTGGAAGCAATTCCAGGGAAATCTTGGTGGGAATGGCAGGCGAGGCAGCCGCGCGATTCAAAGAGCCACTTACCCCGTTCCGGACTGGATTGGGTGGTCACTTCTGCAGGCGGGTCCAGGTAGTCAAACTTGCTACTGTTGTTCAGCAGATACCGTGCCAGGGCAAGAATTTCGATCCGCTCAAAACGGCGCGTGTACTCCAAATCGGTGAGGCCGGCTGGATTCCCGTGGCCATCGGGAAAGGCTTTGATATGTTTTTCCAGATGCTCGTGGAGCCCAAAGATTTGTGGCATACGTGTGCTGGAACGAAAGTCAGACGGTTTGCGAATCCAGCTGTAGAGCCACGGATACTGCACTTTTGAAGCAAGGTACCTGAGGCTGGGGCCCGCCTTACGAAGTCGCCCGGGCGACTCCACGTCCTTGAGCAATTCGGCCAGCTTATGGGTTGCTGCCGTCAGGTGCGGCTGGCCCTCTGTGTGATCGGGGCTGGCAAGCTCGGCATCGACCTGGATCGCCTGGTAGAGTTCATGACGAACGGTATCTGCTTCCGGACTACGCACGAGCGCTGCAGCTGCTTTACGTTCATCGTCGGTGAGCCCATTGTCGCGCAGAACGGCAGCGGCCACTTCGTGATAATTGGGTTCCAGCCGCATGTCGGGGCCAATGCGTTTGGTAGGCCCGTCGTATCCATTGATCTCGTGGCAGCCAAAGCAACCATATTGGCGAATCAGGTGATACCCTTTGACAAGTTTGGGGGCGGGTGGCTCGGGAAACCGCTCACTTGGTTCAAGTTCGGCAACTTCGTGGTGACATTTCAGACAATTACTTTCGATAAAGCGATCGGGCGTCATCGGGAAGATCCAATGATGGTTATCAAACCAACCATGCTCTTTAGACCATTCGTGAGCCTCTTTCGGGTTATCGGGAGTATGAGAAGCCCACTTGAAATCGGTCGCACTACCCTGCCCGTCGTGGCAAATCGTACAACCCATTTCCCCTTTTTTGTGGGGACTCATGCTGCCAACGTAGAGATCGAGCCGGGGATGGGAGGTGTAGGGGTGGCCCAGCCCGCGACGAATGGTCAACTTCAGCGGCTTCCCCCAATGGGCATTGTCGAGTAAATACTGCTCGACGTCGACGTTCGAATAAACACGGCCGCCATCGATTTCATGAATAACATCGCCCATCTCAAGCCCAGCCGCGGCAGCCAGCGATTTGTCCGTTACATACTCGATCGTGACCGCGTAGTAGTCGACCTGACCACTGCTGGCAATGGTTAACCCGTAAACCGATTCAAGCGTAGGAGGCCGAACTACCCCCTCATAACTTACGGTGATCTCTGGCTCTTTTGACGGCGTTGCCAATTCCACGATCCGCTGCCGGTCTTTCTCCTTCAGGGTAGCAAAGGCTGGTTCCACGGCAGAGCCTGGTGCAGTTTTGTCGATCGATCGATGACACGTGATACACCGATCGTACCGAGGCACCTCGCTAAAGTTGTAATTGATTTTGATATCGGGCAACCAGGTTTGCTCAATTCGAATATTGCCATCGTAAAGCGCGTTGAGGATGGGGCGGCGGGCAAACCATTCCCCCAAATTCCAAGTGTTTTTGTCGCGATTGCTGGCAATGCGACCCAGTTCCGTTTGCACCGCCCCAAGCTCTTTCGCGATTTCACTCACCTCTTGCTCGACATCGCGACGAACCGCTTCCAGACCAACACGATAATCCTTGGCCGAGCTGACCTGATCATCGAGGGCGGTCATCTTCTGCGCAAGCGCGTCGATTTCAGTCTGGATTTTGGCGACTTGCTCTGCCGGCAAACTTTGCCCTACTGCAATGCCGTGCTCACTAACACGAGCCGTGTGCTCAGCAGCAACAAATTTCTTTTGAACCGTGAAGGCATCTTCTCGGCGTTTTGCCTCGCTAATGATCTTGTCCATCGCAGCCAGCAGCTGCTTGCGGGCACCGCCTGCCTTTTGTTCAGCCTTGTCGCGCTGTTGGATTTTTTGGTGCAGCGACTTTAAACCCGCTGCCGACGCCTCCGTAAGCTTTGGCAACGCCTCATGCTGGTCCGAATCCTGTTCGGCGGCCACCTTGGCATTGACCGCCTGATGGGCAGATTCCTTGGCCACTTCCACTGCGTCGCGAGCCTCTGCGGCGCCCTCAGCCAGGGGTTCAAGTTTCGTAAGTTGTTTTTCGACCGCGGCCAGGCTGGCCTCGGAGGACTTCACAGGTGCCTTCTGGTCCGCCAGGCGAGCATCTTCGGCCTCAACGATCTCTCTCACCTTCTGAATGAGGGCGGGATCCACGTTGGAACTGCTGGCCTTTGCCAACTGCCGCTTGAGCCCCTTCAAGGCGGCATGGGACTCGGCACTTGCTTCCGCCAGCCGCGAAGTGTGCTGCCAGCGCTCTTTACCACGATCCTGCATTTGCCACCGGCGCCACTCCCGGTTGTGATCTTTTTCGAGCATCCACACCGTGGCGAGCAACATGATCAATGACGACACGCCGAAAACGACATGCATCCATTTTTGATCTCGCCAGGTTTTTTCGGTTGCGGGCATGGTTCAGTGTAATAAGTAGGAGGTAAATCGGGAGTCGTGAATCTCTGAACGATCTGGAGGGATTAAAAATTAAGGAAATATTCAGGGATGGCCACGATGTACTTCAGGTTGAACATCCAGCGCAACACCATTTTTGCAGGCAGAGAGGCCATAAACAAAATCAACATGGCCAGTGTCATGTAACGCACAAATCCCATCCGTTGGTAAAACTTGCGCAACACGGTCACCGCCATGATAGGAGGCAGAGCGATGAAATATCCGAGTACTAGCAAGATGCCGAGCCATTCCCGCGCCAGGATGTAACCAAACGCAACTCCCTGGCCACTGCCCACCGGCGCCCTCGGAAGGCTCATCCCCAGCAACCACTGCCAAAAGTATTCGGACAGGTTGACATTGTTGAGTGCCTCAACTTTGTGCGCATCCCAGAATTCATAGGGCCCAAAAAAGTTCCAGTTTGGACCGCGAAGCAAGGTCCCCAAGACGATCAAGGTAACCCACAATTCGAGAAAACCGAGCTGGAACGTGATATAAGCAAACTTGCGTTCCTTGATCGTGTAGTAACCATTGCCCGCCTTGTTGAAGTCGATATAAGGGATTGCCATCAGCCCCACGATGATGAAAGTCGGGAGCACAACCCCTGCCATCCAGGGGTCGTAGTACACCAACATTTCCTGCAATCCGAGGAAGTACCACGGGGCCTTGGAAGGATTGGGAGTTTTCACGCTGCTGGCAGGTTCTTCGAGCGGGGCTTGTAACAAAACCGCCCACAGAATCAGCACGGCCGTCAACGCAATCATGCAAACCAATTCGGTATAAACGAGATCTGGCCAAACGAGGACTTTC
Source organism: Pirellulales bacterium (assembly GCA_022448345.1). Lineage (GTDB taxonomy): Bacteria > Planctomycetota > Planctomycetia > Pirellulales > Lacipirellulaceae > JAKVCB01. The sequence goes on along the minus strand of JAKVCB010000016.1, from coordinate 42,597 downwards.
TCATCGTTCTCTTTTTCGGCCGGCGGGAGCCCTTCTTCCTTGCGACGGTCGTTGGCAACGGCCTGGGCCGTTGCAATCCAGTTGAAGAAAGCCAACATGAACACCATCGCCACAATAGGGACATTGTCAGGCTTGGCAACGATTGCATAAAAGTCACCATCTGGCATCGAGAGACCAAGGAACAGAAACATCAAATTCCAGATGGCCCAGGCAACCCACGGCTTGACAAAAAAACCGCGGAAGAAATAGAGCACCACCAGCACCGCCGTCGTACCCAATGTGTAAATGACGGGTCCAGTGCTTTGGTTAATGAATTCGCAAAACCAGGCTGGAAAATGAGGGATCCGCACGAGGTTGCCACTATTGCCTGCACCGACGCTGGCGGCAGCCAACAACACGTAGAATGCAGCGACAATCACCCAAACCAAAGAACTGGTTAACGCCACCGATGCGCTCCCCAGTTTGCAGCGCCATATCACATGCTGTTCTGTCTTCTTCCAAAGAAAGAACGCCATCACACTATTCATTAATGCCAGCGCAATGTAATACGGGCCGAGGAAGCCGGCGACCTGTTCAGCAAATTGTTCGGGACTTACACCATGCATTGATGTCTGGGGGATGCGGGTCTACAGGTTGGGTGGCTGAGGGGGGATTGGGGCGGAAAAACTGGCGGCAGCCAGTTCTCCTGCCAATTACAACGGTCCACTGATACCTCCATCTTTGCGCACGCGCCAGAAGTGGATGGCTATCAGCAAAGCCGCTGCCAGCGGAATCGCAATGCAATGCAGAATATAAAATCTATTGAGTGTCTCCTCACCCACATTCCGCGCACCTAAGAGCGCAAAGCGGGCGTCCGAGGCGTTGGTAATCATGTCGATACCGCCGAGGGTCAACAGTTGCTGCCCAGGACCCTCGTGTCCCAGCACGGGAGTTGCCCGGGCCATGTTGGACCCCACCGTGATCGCCCATACCGCCAACTGGTCCCAAGGCAACAGGTACCCGGTAAACGACAAGAGCAAAGTCAACACCAGCAGAATGACCCCTACCACCCAGTTGAATTCTCGAGGGGGCTTGTAGCTGCCGGTCAAGAAGACGCGATACATGTGCAACCAAACCGTGATCACCATCGCGTGGGCTCCCCACCGGTGGATTTCGCGGAGGATCCCTAGCGAGTAAACATCTCGAAGCGCAAGGATATCGTTATACGCCCATTCAAGAGTGGGGCGATAATAGAACATTAACAACACGCCGGTCACCGTTTCGACCAGGAACAAGAAGAAGGTCACTCCCCCCATACACCAGGTGTACGAAAGCGCAATTCCCTGTTTTTTGACCGAGACCGGATGCAGATGCAGAAAAAAGTTGGTCAGCATCACGACAATCCGGTTCCGACGATCCACCGGCATCGGATGGCGAAAAACGCTTTTCCAAATCTGCGATTCGTAGATGATTTCGCTAAGTTTAGGCATAAATAAAATCGTCGATGCTTGCTATGGGTCTACCACTTACACGGAAACGAAACTTTGGCCATCGGCCCACTGACCCATTTCCTCCTGAAACACGGCACTCTTGTCGATCTCGATCTGGCCATCGTCGGCAACCGCGATCGCATACCGTTCCAGGGGACGTGGCGCAGGCCCCTCAAAGTTAACCCCGTCTTTATAAAAACCGCTGCCGTGGCAGGGACATTTAAACTTCTGTTCGGCTTCCAGCCAGTTTGGCGTGCACCCCAAATGGGTACAAACGGACTTCAGGGCAAAAATCTGTTGCTCTCCCTGATAATCGGTATTCACAACCCAAACCCCGAATTGGGCCTTAAATTTAGTTTGGACCTGACCGGCAGGAAACTGATCGGGAAAACCAACCTTAAATCGGCTGGGTGGTTCACGCAAAATATTGGGAAACATAAACCGAACCGTTCCCATCACAAACAAAAAGCTGGTCACCGCGAGGGCTGTGAACCCAGTCGCCAAAGCGGTCAACCCAAACAGGAATGACCGCCGTTCGGCAACTTGCTCCTTGGTCCGCTCCGACTTGACCTTGGCATACTCAGGCTTGACCGGCATCGGAGGAACAACGATCTGCTCCTTCGGCTTTTTCACCTTGGGTGCAACTGGCTTGCCTTGGGCAATAGCCTCGGCCTTAGTGATCGGACCTGGCCGGTCGGCTTGCGATTTCCTGGCCGCAGCCATAATGCTTTGTGTATCCAGAGGTGGTTGCTCCGTCGCAACCGCTGCTTTTTTCTTGGGAGCCGTTTTCTGAGCCGCTGGCTTTGGAGCAGGTTTTTCCTTGGCCGGAGAGGGTGGCTCGGCAGCTTGCTTTTCACCGCGGGCCATCGCCAACATTTCAGCAACGCTCGGACGTCCCGAGCCTGACTTCGGTGTGCTCGCCGGCGGGGCTGAAACCTCTTTCTCAACCGAACTGCTTTCGGCGGCGGATTCCGCTGCTGGTTGATTGTCAGCCGGTGGTGAACTGTCGCCCGAGTCGTCGCCGCCATCCGCTTTCCGCGCCGCCGCGAGAATCTCTGCCACCGACATTTTGCTCTTATCTGCCATCTGTGACCAACTCCCGTGCCATCGTGAACCGCACGTCAACAACTATCCTCGAAAACTTCTACAGGTCTTCAATTCTCATCGCTGCGTCTACTCATACACCCACTCAGCACACCCGAAAAAGGAATGATTGTCGGCAACCCTTCTCCAAAACGGTGAGGCCCCACGTGCAGCCCCTTTCTTAGGAACTTCGAACCGTGGCGGGCAACCCCTTGCTTCGCAACAGCTTAAAGCGATGTCGCGACGCGGGGAATGGGGGATTGTGACTTTTTTCACAATCTCCTGCCCAAATTTAATGCTAGCCCCCCCAAACTGTCAACCGTCGTTTTTTCAGATCCACGTGGTAGTGACCGACACCCGAGCCGAAACGGCACTACCGCCACAGGAATCCAAAGTTAGCCCTGCGCAATCTTCACCCTCATCGGTCACCCAATCCCACCACCGCCAGACAACACCAACGTTTTGCCAAATTTCTCCGCCACCGCGGACACCCGCCGGCTGCAGAGGGTTCCAACGGTGCCGTTTTCAAACGGCGAAACCGTGCGTCGGCCCCCCGGGAAACCTTTCCAACCAGCCTTCTGCGAACCTTACGACCGGCTACTGGACAGTTGAGACCAACCGAAAGTCTACGGCCGATACCTCGATGTGCGAAATTGTGCCACAGGTCTGCACCGACTGAACAGGTTCACTAGCGGCAGGGGCCGAGACTTCCACCGACGCAGCAAGGAACGTAGAATCATCTCGGATGGGGAAGTAAAAACGTTTTCCCTCAATTTTTCGGAGCTCTGCCATGAAAGTCCTCGTCGTAGGCAACGGTGGTCGGGAACACGCCCTGGCCTGGAAAATTTCCCAAAGCAACCGCGTTGATCGTTTGTGGATTGCGCCAGGCAATGGTGGCACCGAGGAGGAAGGTGAAAACGTCGATATCGCCTCCGGGGACATTCCGCGGCTCTTGGATTTTGCCCGGCAAAACCAAGTTGATCTTACGGTAGTCGGTCCCGAAGCCCCACTGGCCGCGGGCATTGTCGATGCCTTTGGAGAATCGAAGTTACGGATCTTCGGTCCCAGTAAAACGGCTGCCGAATTAGAAGGTAGCAAAGTCTTCTGCAAAAACCTGCTCCGCCATGCGGACGTGCCAACTGCTGATTTCCACACGTTTGGTGACGCGAATTCGGCCATCACCTTCCTGAAAGAGCGAGAGGACATCCCGATCGTCGTCAAGGCGGACGGCTTGGCCGCTGGTAAAGGCGTCATTGTATGTGAAAACCGGGAACAAGCGCTTGAGGCGGTTGAGCGGATCACCGGTGCCAAGGAATTCGGCGAGGCCGGGAACCAACTGGTGATGGAAGAACGGCTTGAAGGTCACGAAGCCAGTGTGTTGGCTATTACCGATGGTCGCACGATTCTGACGTTGCCAGCCTGCCAGGATCACAAGCCAGCCTATGATGGTGACTTGGGACCAAACACTGGCGGCATGGGGGCCTACTGCCCAACCGCCTTGGTCACCGACGACATGCTTGAGAAAATTGAAGAAACGGTTCTGGTTCCAACCATTCATCAACTCAAAAGGTCGAGGCGACCATTCAGGGGTGTACTCTACGCTGGCCTGATGATCACTCCCCAAGGAATGCGGGTTTTGGAGTACAACGTTCGCTTTGGCGACCCGGAATGCCAACCAGTGTTAATGCGACTCAAAAGCGATCTGGTGGATGTACTGGAAGCAACTGTCGACGGTCGCCTCGATGAGCTCAGCCCGCTTCAGTGGGATCCGAGACCGGCCGTCTGCGTCGTGATGGCAAGCGAGGGCTATCCGGGCAGCTACCCACAGGGGGTTCCCATTCGCGGGCTGGCGGAAGCGGCGAAAATGGACGACGTCAAAGTCTTTCATGCTGGTACGGCCACCAGCAATGGAGATGTCGTGACCAATGGAGGACGAGTGCTTGGTATCACCGCACTGGGACGGTCCATTTCGGTCGCGAAGTTACAGGCGTATTCGGCGGTCAAGGCGATCCGTTTCAGCGGTGCCTGGTGCCGCAAGGATATTTCCGACCGGGCCCTCAGCTACGTGTAGCCGCTCGCAGAGGCTGTCACCGCCCAGAAACCCAGGCAGACAGTCCATCCATATCAAGGAGGCGGGTACTTCCGCCGACTGAAGTTTGACCCATTCTGCAATTCTCACGTAGAATGGAGAGAGAATAGGTTCCCCGGAGAAATTGGAAATGTTCCTCCCAGCTGCAGTCGGCAACGTTTTGCGAAGCGCTATTTGGCTTGTCGCCATCGGCTCTGTGCTGCCGCCGTCGCACGTTTTTGGTTGTGATTGCTGCACCTCGAGTGTCGAGTTTGCTGGCAATTCTCGCGCGACTTGTTGCTTCGGCCGTGAAACGGCCGCCGAAGCGACCTGCTGCCAACGGGCCACCGATTGCAAAAATAAGGGCGCCGCACAGCTGGTTCAAGCTTCCCGTGATTGCTGGGCAACTTGCGACTGCTCTGAATGCGAATGCAATCGCGGCAAACCGGATCCCCAAACCACTCCCGCTACGTCAAGCCGTTTCGCCGGACGCGATAACCAGGCGGGGCAGGCGCCCGGCCCCCCCCCGAATTTTCTGCCGCCAGCCAATCCGCCGCTGGCAGCCTACTTGTGGGAAACTACCGGTCGCCCACTCCCCTGCTCTGTTCCCTTGCGGGTGCTCTACGGTGTTTGGCTGAACTAAAGGTCGCCCGACCCAAACAGGCTCCGCCCTGGAAACGGGTCGCACCCTCTGTCGATCTGACGTTCACTTTACCCACCAAGTTTCTCTTTTACCTGGAGAGCAATACGATGTCTTTATTTGGAAAAATTTTTGGCTTGGTCGCCGTTGGAGCGATTGGCCTGTACGGAATGCAAACCTTGGCAAACCATTCCTCCAGCGCGACGGCAGCTTCATGCTGTTGTGGCGATAAGTGCCCGTGTGAAGCATGCGACTGCAGTGGCACAAGCTGCGCGAATTGCGAGTGCGTGGCGTGCGACTGTCCCCATTGCGAGTGCGATCGCTGCACATCCGAAGCATGCTGCAAGAAGCAGGATTGTTGTGACAAACAATCGGCCAATGTGCCGGCCGGGTGACCCGTGCACGGAACCGACAAGCCCTCCCGGCCCGAATCAAGGTCGGGGGGGCTTGCGGGAACTATGCGTTCCAGAGTCCAACCAGTGGCGCTCTCTTGGCAGTCAGGGGTATCCTCGATTAGAGTCCACGGTGGCAGTTTCAACCAGCTCTCGTACTGTTGGTCTCCAAATCGACTTCACCCCTTGCTTGCCGTGTGACCTCTTTCCAATTTATCCGTGCGAGTTTACGGCATCACTGGCGAACCTCTCTGGCGGTGATGCTGGGAGTGTGTGTCGCAACGGCAGTGCTCACCGGGGCACTACTGATCGGCGACTCGGTGCGCGGCAGCCTGCAGGACCTGGCCCTTAGCCGCTTGGGACGGATTGACGAAATCCTTATCGCACCGCGGATGTTCAACAGCCAGTTTTTCACCACGGCAGACGGCGATTCGGCCGACGCGCCGGCCAACGAATGCCAATGGGAAACTGCCGTACCAACGATCCTGGTGCCAGGAACCCTGGAAACCGCTCGGGCGCAGGACACTGCGCGTGCCAATCAGATTTCGGTCATTGGAGTTCCCCCAGACAATCGCTTCTGGAGCCTCGGCAGGCAGGCTCCTCCGGTTGAACTTCGTGGTCGCTCGATCGCGCTGACCGAAGCGGTCGCCGACGAACTTGGCGTCAAACCGGGAGACGAGGTTTTGCTACGGCTGGCGCGACCGCCGGACATTCCAGGCGACAGCCCGCTTGGCGAAAAACAGGATACTTCCATCTCACGACGTCTAAAGGTGGCGGATGTCCTCGCCCCCGAAGGCCTTGTCCGCTTCAGCTTGGCGCCCACCCAACATCAACCGCGAAACGCTTTTGTCCCACTGACGGTTCTGCAAGACATGCTCTCGCAACCGGGCCGCGTGAACACCGTACTTTTCGCGCGCGGGCAACCGCCATCCGGGGCGGACGCCCCTGTCGGGCTGACCGCTCAAACCGGCTTCCGTCCCAGCCTGGAAGACTACGGCCTGCGCGTCGAAACACCCGCAGGCCGTCCCTATGTACAAATCAGTTCCGTCAATCTGGTCCTGAGCGAGGCAGTCGTACGTACGACCAGACAATTGTTCGGGGATCAAGCGATCCAGCCGGTGATTAGCTACCTCGCCAACACCACCGGTAGTGGTACTGATCAGATCCCCTATTCCATCATCACGGGTATTGACTCCAACCGGTCGCTCGGACCGCTGCGGGATGCCTCTGGCCAACCGCTCCGTCTGGCAGACGATCAGATCGTGCTGAACCGTTGGGCTGCCGAAGATCTGGGCGTCAAACCAGGCGACCCCATCACGATTACCTGCTACGAGCCCCAGAGCACGCACGGCCAGCTTCAGGAACAGCCCCCAGTCACCTTTCGCCTGAGGACGATTGTCGATCTGACCGACGCCGCCGGCCAGTCGACCGAGGTCGCCGATCCTCATTTCACGCCAGAACTGAAGGGGGTCACCGATCAAAAATCGATCAACGATTGGGACCTTCCCTTTGAGTTGGTTGAACCAATTCGGGCACAAGATGAAACCTATTGGGAAGATCACACAACGACACCCAAGGCGTTCCTCTCCCTGGCAGCTGCTGGCCGCTTGTGGAAAACCCGGTGGGGGACCATTAGTGCCATACGTTTGCCCGTCCATGGCGGTCAGGGGGCAGAGGAAGTCCGCGAGGCGCTGGAGCAGGCACTCGACCCGGCCGAACTGGGCTTCCAGATCATCGATGTCAAAAAACAGGCGCTTGCGGCATCGGCTGGGACCACACCTTTTGACGGCCTGTTTTTGGGGTTTAGTGGCTTCCTTATCGGGTCGGCCATGATGCTGATTGTGCTGTTGTTCCAACTCGGCATCGAAAATCGGGCCCCTGAAATCGGTACGCTTGCAGCCAGCGGCGTTCCGAATCGCACCATCGGACGACTCCTGGGCTCCGAAGGGCTCATCGTGACAATTGCCGGGGCCACCCTCGGCTCGGGTCTGGCCATCGGGTATACGTGGCTGATGATCACCGGCCTGAAAACAATTTGGCTCGATGCGATTACCACCCCCTTTATTGACTTGCACCTCACGCTCAAGTCCTTCCTGGTTGGCTGGCTTGCCACCACTGTCGCAAGCTGGATGGCGATCAGCTGGTCGCTGCGAAAATTCGTGCGACAATCACCCCGGCAGTTGCTCGCCGGGGACCCGAAAACAACTTTTGATGCTGCCAGAGCCAGTCGAGCACCACGGCGGTGGACCAAGCTCCTGCTAGTGACTGGTGCCTTGGCGGTTGGTTTGTGGGGCCAAAGTTTGCACGGCGAGGCTCAGGCGGCAACTTTCTTTGCGGCAGGTGCCGCCGTGCTGGTCGCATTGTTACTTCACACCGGTGACCTCTTGCGACGCTCTCGGCCAGGCGGGCGGGCAAAGCGGGGTTGGTCGCTGGCCGGCCTGGCGGTGGCCAATGCAGCCCGGCATCCGAGCCGCAGTACCGTCGTAATCGGGCTGGTCGCGGCAGCCTGTTTTCTGATTATCTCAGTCGGGGCGTTTCGAATTCAGCCCAGTAACGAAGGGACAGGAGGATTTGCACTTTTGGGTTCCAGCGACCAGGTAATCCATTTTGATCTCAACTCTCGGGATGGCCGCTGGGAACTTGGATTCTCAGATCGCCAAAGCGACCAACTTGATCCCTGGAAAATTGAACCGGTGCGGGTCCACGCCGGCCAGGACGCCAGTTGTCTGAGCCTCTACCGCCCGCGGCAACCCCGTGTGTTGGGCCTCCCGGCGTGGACAGCCGACGAGGCAGCCTTTGGGTGGGCAGCTGTTGGCAAAGGGCTCCGCGATCCCTGGTCCGCCCTGGACGAGGATCTCGGCGTCGACCAACAAGGCAAACCTGTCATCCCGGTGGTGCTTGACATGAACACGGCCGTTTACAGTCTGCACCTCTATGGTGGTGTGGGATCGCGCCTAAAGATTGAGGATGGTTTGGGCCAGCCGGTGACACTGGAGGTAGCCGGACTGCTGAAGAACAGCATGTTGCAGGGAGATTTGCTCATGAGCGAGGCCAACTTTTTGCGCATTTTCCCCCAAACGGCCGGATACCAGCTGTTCCTGTTCCGACCAGCTTCGGCAGGCTCCTTGCCGGAAGGGCCGGAAGGGCATCGAAGAAATCACGACCCTATTGGAGTCCACCTTGAGTGATTATGGTCTCGACGTGGTCGATACCCGGCAACGGCTGGCCCGTTTTCTGGCCATCCAGAACACTTATCTTTCCACGTTTCAGATGCTCGGTGCGCTGGGACTGCTGTTAGGAACGGCCGGATTGGCGGTGGTTGAATTGCGAAGTGTGCTGGAGCGACGAGGCGAGATGGCGCTAATGCGGGCAAGCGGTTTTGGTGTGAATCGGCTGGTATGGCTGGTGTTGCTCGAAAATCTGCTGCTCTTGGCAACTGGGCTGGCGGTCGGCTCTGGGGCAGCCCTGGTGAGCTTGTTGCCCCATATGGTACCGCAAGGGGCAGGGGTTCCCTGGACCACCCTTGGCTGGCTACTGGTCCTGATCACCGCAGTTGGTGTCATAGCAGCCTGGCTGGCCACGCGCCGGGCACTGGCGGCTCCCCTGGTACCCGCCCTCCGTGGTGAGTGAGTAGTGAGTAGTGAGTAGTGAGTAGGTAAGTGGTGAGTGATGCTTTGCCCAAGTTGGTACTCCGCCGATCACCACCTATAGGCAATTCCCAAGCTACAAAGACAACCCGCCTGGAGAATGGTCCTGGAGAATGGTAAATTATTGAAGCATTGTTCCTAACACCGCTGTTCTTCTATTCGATGCCCACTGGCCATGCGTAATTTATTATTCATCACTGCCTCGTTCGGTTTGACAATTCTCTGCTGGGGTATTTATGGCCCCGTCTTGCACTGGGGCCAGGAAGGGATGGCAAACACCGTTGGCGAATATGCGCGGCTACGCCCCTTCGTTTGTGTGGGCCTGGCCTATTTTTTGATCGGTGTTGTGATCCCGATCATTTGGCTGGTAACACGTGGCGAAAAAGGCCACTGGACTACCAGCGGAACGTTGCTGAGCCTGGCCGCCGGCGTGCTGGGAGCCGTAGGCGCTTTGGGAATCATTTTGGCATTCAATTCTGGAGGCAAACCGGTTTACGTGATGCCGCTGGTTTTTGGCGGAGCACCGGTCGTCAACGCTTTCCTGACCATTTATCTTGTCCACAAGGTCAAAGAAATTGGGCCTTTGTTTCTGACAGGGCTGATCATGGTTGCTCTCGGCGCTGTGATTGTGCTCGTGTTTGCACCAACCGTAAAAAGTGGGGAGTGGACAAATGACCCCGTCAAATGGGCAATCCAACTTGCCTCGATTGCGCTGGTGATCGTTTGCTGGGGATCTTACGGCCCGGTCCTCCACAAGGGACAAGCAGGCATGCAACAGAGCCGCCTTCGTCCACTGGTTTGCGTGGGACTGGCCTACTTTGCGATCGCCGTGGTGGTACCCAACATGCTGCTCCCCATGTGGCCCGAAGAGAGTAGCTACACCATGGGAGGCTCCTTCTGGAGCCTGGCCGCAGGTGCCGCAGGTGCGATAGGCGCGCTGGGGGTCATCCTGACCTTCAATTTCGGTGGCAAGCCAATCTACGTGATGCCGCTTATTTTTGGCGGTGCCCCGGTAGTGAACACGATTTTTAGCGCCGCTAGCCGCGGAGACCTTCAGCATCTTCAACCGATGTTTCTGGCAGGGCTGATTCTCGTCATCGCCGGTGCCGCAGTTGTGCTGGTGTTCGCACCGCGGGGGGGGCCACCCCCGAAGACAAAAACCAAAGCTGAACCTGCGGTCCCTCCGAAAGAACCTGCCGCAGACCAGTGATCAAGGGTTGCCGAATGTCACCTCTGGAAACTATGCAGCGACTCGAATCCTTGTTGACGCATGTCTGGATGGTACGGACCTTCATCAAGCATTCTGAAGAAGCCGAAGAAGACGATGAACTGAAGGCCATTCAGCAAGTTTTATACGATTACATGCTGGCCCTTGGCACGGCATCGAAGAACCAGGACACCGATGCCTACCTCCACCAGGCCCACAAAAAACTGACCCGGCTGACACGGGCAACCGAACAGTTCGCCGAAATTCAACCCGAAGTGTCGTCGCACATGAATTACCAAATGGCAGCCCGCTCCCTCCAGACGGCAGTGGGCGAAATCCGCGAAATCCTGGGCGAATCAGGCTAGTCCTTCGGCAGTAGTGACGGTCGCCAGACTTACTCAGGTGCTTCGCAGGGGCCCAAACCACTCTATCTGTTTGCGAGGGCAGAAAACAAAGCCCCGTCGTTGACATTCAGGCTCAAGCCATGCCGTGCGCTGCTGGAGTTCTTCTGGTTCAACCCCCTGAGGCATCATGAGGATCCGGGCCGGATCAAACGTTGGCAGCTCTTGCAAAAATTGCTCGATTTCTTTCAAATCAGCCGGCCTGTCGACGACAAACTTGAGTTGATAATCAAACCTTCCGATCAGTCGTCGCAAAACGTCCGGCTGGATTCGCTCTCGTTGGTGGCGCCGGCTCCAGTAGGGATGTTCCGACAGAGAGGGAACCGAATTGTGGAGTTTTGGGCTGATCGACATCATGTCGCAAACGACCGGAAGATAGAGAGTCCCGGATGTCTCGATCGTAATGTGGTAGCCTGCCGACCGAAACCACTTGCTGAGTGGAATCAATTCGGCAAATAACATCGGTTCTCCACCGGTGAGCACAACGTGGCGGCAGTCCCACTCCTGGACATGCGCAATAATTTCATCCACGGCCATGTCGCTGCCTTCGGGGTGCCACGACGTGTAGGGCGTGTCACAGAACCAACAGCGGAGGTTGCAGCCGCTTGCCCGGACAAAAACGCTGGGCGTACCGGTAAGCAACCCCTCACCCTGGATCGATCGGTAGATTTCTGAAATTTTCATTGGTACTCAATGGGGTCAACAAGGCCCGCCTCGCGAAACCCCTTCAATCGCAACAGGCACGCATCGCAACGTCCACACGATACCCCTTTTTCATTGGGTGTGTAGCAGGTATGCGAGAGGCTGTAGTCCACATTCAGCTCGGTTCCCCGGCGTATGATTTCTGCCTTGCTCCAGCGAATCAAGGGAGTGTGAATGCGAAAGGTGCTACTCCCCTCCACGCCTGCTTTGGTTGCCAGATTTGCTGTCCGCTCAAAGGCCTCGATAAATTCGGGACGGCAATCCGGATAACCTGAATAATCAACCGCGTTGACCCCGATGAAAAGGTCTGCCGCGTCAATCACCTCCGCACAGCCAAGCGCCAAGGACAAAAACACCGTATTCCGAGCCGGAACATAGGTGACAGGAATGCCCGTCGCAATCTGGTGATCGTCTCGATCCTGGGGAACCTCGATTTCGTCGGTCAGGGCACTGCCACCTAAATCAGCGAGACCCACTGAAACGGTCAGGTGATGCTTGATTCCCAGCGAAGTTGCAATCCGCCTGGCTGCGGTCAGTTCAAAACGATGCTTTTGCCCATAGTCGATCGATAGCGCATGGAGCTCAAATCCTTCCGCCAGCGCCACCGCAGCCGTTGTCGCCGAATCAAGCCCTCCGGAGAGTAGCACGACAGCACGGCGTCGATCATGATGAGTCAATCTAGTGTCGTTCATTCCGCGGAGTTGGCTATGGACGACCAGTCGGGAATTGTGGGAAAATCAGCCCTGCGTTTCCTATCCTCCCCTCCACTGCACCCTTTGTCCATACCTGGCTGCTTACTATGACTGCCTTTCGTGATTTACTTGAGACCTTCGACAATCAATTCCCGGATCGCGACTACAAGATCGAAATAGAGTATCCGGAATTCACGTCGGTCTGCCCCAAAACGGGCCAACCCGATTTTGGAACACTGACCATCACCTATACTCCTCGCAAAAAATGCGTCGAACTGAAAAGCCTCAAGCTATACCTGCAAAGCTTTCGCAACGAAGGGATCTTCTACGAACACGTAACTAACTCCATCCTCGACGATCTGGTTGCCGTGATCGAGCCAGCCTGGCTCCGCATTGAGGCAGCATTTCGGCCACGTGGTGGGATGACGGAAACTGTTTCTGCCCAACACACGGCTGCGATCTAGCCCCACAAACTGTGGCAAGAACCGATATCACCAGAAAGTTGGTTCGTAGCAGCCAACTTGCCGCCGCTTGGGAAACAGGCCTCCTGCAGTAATCCCAACCCAATCGCCCCAGCCACAACTGCTGCCCCCCGATGCTACCCGGGATGTCTCTGGTCCACCGAGTGGGACCATGTGCTCAGACCAACAACTTGGTATATTGTGACCCAACGCACAGTCTAACATCCCCTCACCGGTTCGATCGATCACGCTAACATGCCTTCCGACACTCAAGTCATTCTGTCAGGTTTTGCCGACGAAGCTGCAAATCACAAAACGGCCGTTGAACAGTTTTCCGCCTTTGCCGCTCTTGGGCTGCAATATTACAGCCTCCGTTTTGTCGACGTGGGGAGTGGCGTCAAAAACGTCATGCAACTGACAAAAAAGGAAATCACCAAACTCCGCCATCTGGAAGACGAATACGGGATGAACGTTGCCTCGATCGGCTCTCCTATCGGAAAAATTAAACTCCGGAATGTCGAGGATGGGACATCCAATCGATTCGTTCCCTTCAAAAAATATCTGGATAAAGAAGTCAAGAAATCGTGCGATTTAGCACACACGTTCGAAACCAAACTCCTACGTGGCTTTTCGTTCTACCACCCGCGAGGTACCGATCCCTGGGAACACGTGGCGCAAGCGGCAGATCAGTTGGGGCAAATTGCAGACATCTGCCATCGGAGTGATTTGACCTTTGGTCTGGAAATCGAAGGCAATCTGGTAGGTCAAACGGGCGAACTCATGGCTGAGTTGCACCGCCAGATCAACCATCCGGCCATGGTAACAATTTTTGACGGCGGAAATATCGTCAGCCAGGGATACAGCATGGTGGAAACTTTCCAGCAATACCTGGCGATGAAATCTTCGATTGGCTGGTTCCATATCAAAGACTACCGGGATCCGGGGATGAAACGGTCAGGACACGTCAACGAAGATATGTTGAAAAATTTCATGCCTCCCGATCGGGGCGATAGCGGACATGCCGAAATCTTCCGTGACTTCCGAGATGTCATTCCCAAGCTTGCCCGCAAGTTGAAGCGGCGCGGGATTCCCGGTGTCATTGTCGATCTGGAACCCCACCTGAAGGGAGGTGGTCAATTTGGCGGGTTCAGCGGACCTGATGGCATGGGCGTCGCCCTCCGTAGCCTCTGCCGAGTCCTGGACTATGCTGAAATTGGCTATCATCTCCGCGATTTCGACGACGTGCGGGTCGCTCGGGGCTTCTGAGTCCTAATGCGGCTGGGCTGCTTGTCGCAAGCGACTTTTTTCCAGGGTTGATTTCACCGGTTCGTTCCACGAGCCCGTTTCACTGAGCCAGTTTCACGGCCATCCTCGGTGCAGTCGCTACAAACTGGTTAATTCTACTGGTCGGGATGTGGCGAGTTTGTCGATTACCGTTCTGGGAAGGAGCGCCTCGGGCGGATATTGGGGCTCCCGTTGCAACTATTTGCCCACAGGTGCACTTGTCCCGGTGGTGGCGTCTTCAACACAACTTGTTTTTTCACAAGTACTTAAAGACTTTGGAGTCGCTTCTGCGCGCGTTCAACTGGAGAAATTTCGCGTGACGACCCACTTAGGTTCTCTTGCGTACTATAGTTAGCTTGCCCAGGGAGAGGAATTGGTCCCAATCAGCAACGGCACTTGCATTGCTCATGGGCCCCTTTTATCCCCCGGAAAATAGGGCACAAAACAAATAGTCGAAATCCAAAAGAGGACACCAGAGAAGCGGGTCCAATCCACCCTGGACAGCGTGAGATCGTAGCACCAGCTTTCGAACGCACGGGGACTTTGATGGGCCCTGAAGGTAGGGTAAAAACCATGGCTCGGAATGACTCAATTAAAAAGATTCACACTTTACTGCTCACTCGACGTGACGCCCTCCGCAAGGCGCTCGCCGGTGACCTGAGTATGTTGAAACAGCTCCGCGAGCAAACCGGGGGTGACGTCGTCGACGCGGCACTCGACGCGGCGCAAGACGAAATCAGCTCACAACTTGCCGAAGTTGAAAGTCGCGAGTTGGGCAGCATCGAAAAAGCACTGGAACGTGTCAAAAATGGTTCCTACGGAAAATGTGAGGTTTGCGGTGGCAAAATCAACCTCACCCGTCTGAAAGCTCTCCCCTATGCAACCAATTGCATTGAATGCCAGCGGGCTGCTGAAATGGGAGTTGGCGGAGCAGGCTACGGACAAGACTGGAGTCGCGTATTAGATAGCAACATTGGCGATGACGTAACACTTCGCGATTTGGAAATGCGCTAGGTTAATTTGTATCGGGCGCAAAAATCAAAAGGTATAATTCACCCGGCGTTGACCCTTCGTCTTCGGCCGGGTTTTTATTGCGCCACGCTCCCTCACGGTTTGGACTCCACTCCCATTCGATGAAACAACTTTGCATGAACCGCCTCATGAAAAAACATTCCTGCTGCCGCACAACGTATCCGTTTATCGCGATAGGTTGCCTGCTATTCGCACCGTCGGGGCTGGCCTGGGGAGAACCGGGTGAGCCCACCGAATCGAACAGTACGACCATAACACCCTCTTACTGGAGCACCGGCGTTGAACGAGAAACGCAATACGCTGCACTTTCTCGTGATGTTGAAGCGTTGCAACGACAACTCGGCATCGTCAAGCGGGTGATACGGCTGGTGACTCCTACCGTAGTTCACGTCGAAGCACGCCCGGCCTCTAACTCAACACCTCAACTGCACATCGAAGAAGAGGGCTCCGGGGTCATTGTCCACTTTGGTAGCAACGACTACGTACTGACCAACCGTCACGTCATCCACCGCTCAAAAAAGAATCAAATTCGCATCCACCTTGCAGATGGGCAGGTGGTCCAACCCTTGCAAATCTGGGGGGATCCCGCTACCGACGTTGCCGTAATGGCAATCGATCAACCGGGACTCATTGCGGCGAGGTTGGGCAACAGCGATCGACTGGAAATCGGTGAGTTCGTTCTGGCAATTGGAAGCCCCTTCGGCTTAAGCCAAAGTGTCACGCGCGGCATCGTGAGCGCCAAAGGGCGCTACGACTTGGACCTCGGAAACGGCGAACTAAAATTTATGAACTTTATTCAAACCGATGCGGCAATCAATCCTGGAAATAGTGGCGGTCCCCTCGTCAATCTGCGAGGAGAAGTCGTGGGATTAAATACTGCCATTGCCAGCAGTGGTGGAGGTAATGAAGGGATTGGATTTACCATTCCCATCAACGTGGTCGTCCAAATTGCACAAGACCTTGTCCAGGACAAAGAGCCGCCACGCGGGTTCTTGGGCGTTAAACTTGACAGCCGGTTCACCGTGGACAGGGCTCGGTCGTTGGGGCTTCCCAGCTTAGTAGGTACCCGCGTAACCGCCGTCGAAGAGAATTCACCCGCAGAACTGGTAGATGTACACGTGGACGACGTCATCATTGCATACGATGGTGTACGTGTTGAAAGAGATGACCACCTGATCAGTCTGGTGAAACTGACCAAAATTGGTGAGGAAATCTCAATGGTCTTGTTTCGCGATGGCCAATCTCTCCAGAAGCAGGTCACGATTGGGGACTTGCGCCAAAGATCTCATTCCGCCCCGTAGCAATGCCCCTTCGACATGTATTTGCCAGACAATCGCTGCTGGCAGGCCCCCACCGGTCGTAGCGCACGGTCAGCCAACGAACCTGTTGTCCTGTCTTGAATTCGTGTTACCCTGCACGATCCAGTATCCGCAGAATACAATCGACCACGCTTGCGGCATCGACATCTACCGCAACGGCCATATTCGGCTGTTGCTCAGGGCGGTGCCGGTGGTCAAAGACGGTGGCTCCATGTGTCAACTCTCCCTCGGTTTCGACGTCGCCATGCAGCATTCTTGTGGTAAACAACTCGGGGTGAAGGGCAGCAACGACCGCCACAACGTCATGAACATAAATCTCTTCCAATCCCATCCGCTCCCGGTGCGCTAAAAATGCGCCTGGTAGAATCTGACGCAGCAAAGCACCTGTCCGCGACGTACTCCCTGGCAATCGGTTCATCAAGTCATAGTCAAAGACGACTTTACCAGACACATCGATCGGAATGACGGTTTTGGTAACCGGTGACCGAAATACCTGTCGAGCTGATTCAGCATCACAATAGACATTAAATTCGGCAGCAGGGGTAACATTTCCCGGTCCACCGAGTGTACCCCCAAGCACTATCAAATGGCCGATTTGCGACGCGACATTCGGATCGCGCTGTAGGGCCGCAGAAATATTGCTTAATGGAGCGGTAGTAATAATGGTAACTTCCTCTGGCGCCGCGGTAACCTCGTCGTGAATGACTTTGACCGAGGGATGAGGATGATGCAGTTCGGCTACGTCAAAATCGACGCCACAGAAACCATCGATGCCATAGAAATACCCGGCATCAACACGAAGTACCTGGTCGGAAGAAGCAGATCCCATCCGCGGCCAACGGGCAGGGTCTAGTTGCTCAATAACCGCTTGAACATTGCGGGTTGCCTGTCCCGGAGCCACATTGCCCCCGCTCGCGGTTACCGCGACAACTTCCAACCCGGGATCGGCCAGCGCCAGGCAAATTGCCATCGCATCGTCGACGCCCGGATCCACATCAAGAATGACTCGTCGGGCCATGGCTAGCAGTGAACCCTCACACGGCTCAGCAAGGAATCGATCTGAAAAAAGGAATCGATCTGAAAATCGGAGCCTTATTCTAGAGGTCCTTGTCTGAGGAAACAAGCTGGGCGTTCACTGCCAAACAAACGGAATCGAAAGGCTCTTGGACTCGCCCTATCCAGGGCCCCCTGCAGGCACTCCCGCCGACCAAATTCGCAACCCATTGGTTGACGAAACTGTGGTCAGGTTGTTTGAATTGATGGGTCTACTGAAAGGTATCGACTTGACCGTCGTTTGGACCTATCGTCTGAACGTTGCTGAAAACTGCCATTTATCCCTTTTTTGTTGGCTACCTTCTGACCGGAGTTGATCCCCATGTCTGACCCTACCGCGCCGTTGTTGGGGCGTCTTTCCTCTGGAGAGGACCTCTCGTTTGATGAAACAAGTCAGGCGATGGACCAAATCATGGCGGGAGCCTGGACGGAACAACAAATTGCACTGCTACTGACAGGGCTGCACACCAAGGGAGAAACGGCGGACGAAGTGGCTGGGGCAGCCGCCTCCTTGCGACGCCACATGACTCCAGTCCACTCACACCATACGTCGCTACTGGACACCTGCGGAACGGGCGGAGGAGGGTCAACCACTTTCAACATCAGCACCACTGCGGCTATTGTTGCCGCTGCCGCAGGCGTGCCCGTAGCAAAACATGGCAACAGAAGTATCACCAGCAAAACTGGTTCAGCCGATGTTCTCGCTGAACTAGGCGTCAATATCGAGGCAACGCTGCCACAGGTAGAAGCCTGTCTCGCCGACACGGGGATTTGCTTTTGCTTTGCCCCCCTGATGCACCCGGCCATGAAGCATGTTGCCGCGGTGAGAAAGAAACTTGGCATTCGTACCATTTTCAATATCCTGGGTCCGCTGGCCAATCCAGCCTCAGCCAGGTTCCAACTGCTGGGTGCAGGCCGACCGGAACTGCGTCCCTTACTGGCGGGGGCCTTGGCCCGCCTTGGCACAGATCGAACACTCATTGTGTGCGGGGAAGACGGACTTGGCGACGTCACGTTGGCGGGCGTCACCAACGTGACTGAAGTCACAAAAGACGAAGTGCGAGAATTCATCTGGCGCCCGGAAGATTTCGGGATTGGCACCCAACCGCTCGACGGCATACATGTCACCTCCCCAACTGAAAGCGCCGAAGTGATTCATGGTGTGTTGGCGGGAAACCCTGGGCCAGCCCGCGATATCGTGGTGCTCAATGCGGCGGCGGCAATCTACTGCGCAGGGCTTGCTGACAATCCGCGCGAGGCTGCGTCAACAACCATTCGTGCCATCGAAAGTGGAGCCGCCCGACAGTTGCTCCAACGGCTGGTGACGTTCTCGCATACCGAGATCTAGTAGCAGCGAATTCCTCCGGCGTTCTGACGGGTACCCGCTTCAGTGCCGAGGATCCACAGCCTGTTGATTTGCACAGGAAAACAGGAGCACAACTGCGCCGATTAAGTGAAATCACCAGCCTGGCCGGCCACAACTCTACGCAATAACTTGGTGACAATGACCTGCCGACACTCTACAGTGAACATCATGGAGAATCGCAAATCACCTGGCGGAATCATTCATACGTACCAGCGTTATGATCCGGTGCGTTTTCCCAGTCCATCGCAACCTCCGCCAGACGTGGTTTCGCCCGGGTTTGAACACCTGTTGATGTATGGCGAGCGACGCGATTTAACCGCAGAAGAACTTGCCCGTGCGGTTCGGATCGACCCAAGTCAAATCGCCGGACTTGGTCCAAGCCTGGACGCCCTGATTGCAATATTACTCGAGCGGAAAAGAAAAATTCTCGAGCGGTACGAAACCGAGACGGTGCAAGATGAAGCCAGTCGGTTATTTTATGGCCAAGCCGCCGCGATTGTCCCTCCCAGTGAGTTGGATCAACAATACTTCGCAGCGGTCCAAACCGAACAAATCCGTGACTTGCAGCGTCTGTGGTATGCGGCCGAAGATGAGCATTCGCCGTTTGCCCGCGAACTGGTCCAGTTACTCGAACGTCTTGGAGACAAATACGAAATCGACGAACTCGCGGCAAAATACACTTTTACGGGGAGAGAATCGATGTCGCCTCCCCAGGCCGTCGCGATTAAAGAAGAACTCGAAAACATCGATGAACTCCTGAAACAATTGAAGCAGGCACGAGAAACGGCCCAAATTGGGATTATCGATCTGGAGGCACTCGCGGAATTCGCCGAACCCGAAGATGTTGAGCAACTCAGTGCACTTGAGCAACAAGTACACGATTACCTTCGCGAAATTGCCGAGCGACAAGGGATGGAAGAATCGGCCGGCAGCTTTCAGATGACCCCCAAGGCATATCGTCTCTTTCAGGGTCGATTGCTGGAAAAGCTGTTTAGCAAATTAGAGCCCTCACGAACCGGCCATCACCAGGGGCCTGTCGTGGGTGAGGGCGCAGTGGAAATCGAATCCACAAAGTCTTATGAGTTTGGTGACTCGATCGCCAACCTGGATATTCCCGGTACCTTCATCAACGCCCTGATTCGCCAGGGACCAGGCGTGCCAGTGCGCCTGCGGCAGGACGATATTCAAGTTCACCGTACTCGAAATACGCCTAAATGCGCCACCTGTGTGCTTATGGATATGAGTGGATCGATGCGGTACGACGGCCAGTACATGAATGTGAAACGCATGGGACTTGCCCTGGAAGGTCTTATTCGTAGCCAATACCCAGGGGACTGGCTTCGGTTCATCGAAATCTACAGTTTTGCCAAGTTGGTAGAACAAGGAAAAATCGCAAACCTGATGCCCAAGCCTGTGATGATTAATGACCCAATCGTTCAGTTGAAGGCAGACATGAGTCGTGAAGATATCAGCGAGTATCAGGTGCCTCCTCACTTCACGAACATTCAACACGGCCTCTCGCTAGCACATCGACTCCTGGCAACACAAGATACGCCAAATCGTCAAATTGTGATTATTACTGATGGTTTGCCAACGGCGCACTTTGAAGGAGAAATGCTCTACCTGCTCTATCCACCCGACCCCCGAACTGAGTCGGCAACACTCCGCGAGGGCCAACGATGCCACCGGGAAAATATCACGATCAATTTGTTTCTGTTGCCAAGTTGGTCTCAAACTGAAGAGGATATTCGTTTTGCTTACCGGCTGGCAGAATCGACCGCCGGTCGTGTCTTTTTTACGGCAGGTCACGACTTGGACCGTTATGTGGTATGGGATTACGTGAGTCGCCGGAGAGACATCGTAGCCTGAAGGGTGGTTTGTTTTGATAACCGGTCCACCCAATCCCATGAAACTTCGTGCGCGGCAGCCAAAAGGATACCTGGGCGGAGGTTTCCTTCGACTTCCCACCTTTACGGCCGTTAAATTATCGCTATATTGCGCAGAACGAGAAACCGGTTCAGAGTAACAATCCGGGCCAATGGTACAAACCTGCCATCCATGGCCCTTCAGCGATGGCGTTTCGTAGGTTCTGGGAAACCTCTGCTGCGGGACGCCTAGCAAACGCGCTCTCGGCGGCAAATTGTCCGATAAGAAACGAGTGTCCGGCAAAAGATAGAGGCGCCTGGCCGCAATTCGTAGTGAAAGACCGCACTGGGCCTGCTAAAACCACCAGGCCTGCTAAAAAAACAGCTGGCCTGCCAAGATTCTGCCCCTTCCCCCTTGGAGCGAGACCCTTGTTCCACAACCCGATGTTGTTCCACCGGCCGCTCATCTTGTCCAGTGTACTTTGCCTGGTCGTGAATCTAACGTTGTCACCGTTTGCCGCTGCTGCCCGGCCCAGTGATACCTTGCTTCCCCCCTCAACCAAGGGGTTCGTATCGATTGCACATTTTGCCCGCTTCGAAAAGAAGGTCGAGCAAACGGAGTTTGGTCAATTGATGAAGGACCCGAGCATGGAATGGTTCGTCAAAAATTTGACCCGGCAATTGGAATCGGAGTTTTCAATCTTCCGTGACAAACTGGGTTTCAATCTCGACGATCTTCAGGATATTTCTGCAGGTGAGGTCAGTTTTGCGGTGATCGAACGCCCCAACCAAGAGGCGGCCATCGCCGTAATCATCAACACAACAGGGCACAAGGATCAGGCGGAAACGCTGATGGAAAAGGTAACTCAGGCCTTCGCGGATCGAGGTGCCGAAAAACGGGAGCAACCAATCGGCGCCGACAAGCTTCTGATATTCGAGGTTCCAAATGGGGATCCAGAAACACCGCAGCAAACCGTTTATTTCCAAAAGGATAATATGCTGTGCGGTATTGATGACCCATCAGAAGCCCAGGCGATGCTCAAGCGTTTTTCCAAATCGCCGACTCCCGCCCTGAAGTCCGTTCCCACCTACGTCACCACGATGAAACGGTGCCGGCAGGAAGCGGGGAAATTAGCTCCAGAGCTACGTTGGTTTATCGACCCGTTTGCATTCCTGTCCGCATTGCAAACCCTTGAACGCGAACCTCTGGCCCTCGACAGGGACATCGTCGCTATCTTGCGAGACAATGGTTTTGATGCCATCCAGGGAATAGGTGGATATGTCAATCTGCTGGCCAAACCTCACCTGGAAGTCATCCATCGTAGTTTTGTCCACGCACCACCGGTCAAGGGTAAGGAAACGGACCCCCTTCGTTGGAACCTCTCGATGCGGATGCTTCAACTCGACAATACGAAAAATTTAACGCCCGAGTCATGGGTACCGAGAAGGTGTGCCAACTACTCCACCGTAAACCTCGACATTGCCACTGTGTTTGATCACGTTGCCCCAATCTTCGACGCAATCGCCGGTTATGACGACGCGTTTGCAACGACGATGGAAGGATACGAAAACGACCCGTATGGGCCGCAAGTCAACATTCACGACGAGTTTGTTGCCTACTTGGGTAATCGATTTTCGACGATTACTGATTATCTAACTCCAATCACTCCTCACAGCGAACAGTTCATTTACGCGATCGAATCCAGCAATCCAGCTGCGCTCTCAAAAACGCTTGACAAAATTATGGAAAACGATCCGGACGCAAAGCAACGCGAGTTGGGAAACGTCAAACTTTGGGAAATCATCGAACCACAATACGATTTGGATGATCTGGACCTCGATACTCCCTCCTTGGATCCACTTGACACCAATGATCTCGGATTGGACTCACAGGAAGAGGATGAGATCCTGCCAAATTCCGCTATTTGCGTCGCTGAAGGTTATCTGCTCATCGCCTCAGACGCGAATTACATCCGTGAGCTACTGGCTGCCAACGAGATGAGCGAGCGTCTGATCAACAGTGTTGCCTATGCGCGGGTCGAGACGGTGATGAACAAGCTTGCTCCGGGTCCCCGTTGTGGTTTCTCGTTTGCCAGACTGGATGAGTCGCTGCGACCCGACTACGAATTGATCCGAGAAGGCAAAATGCCCGAATCGGAAACGACGGTTGGCCGCCTGTTGAATGAATTGCTCACAACCGAGACTGAAGAACAAGAAGGACTTTTACGACGACAACGGATCGACGGAGAAAAACTACCCAGTTTCGAAATGGTACGCCGCTACTTCGGCATCGCTGGCCGGGTGATGCGTAGCGACAAAGATGGCTGGATGATCACCGGTGCAATTCTCAACAAAGATGGGCCCTAACCGGGGGGAAACTGCTACCGGGCCGTCATCGATGGCGGAACCCAGGCGGAGGCTTGCGGCCAAGAAAGGCAACGGACCGGTTTACCGGCAACCATCTTGCACCTGCCTGTTTACGGGTCGAAAACCTATTTTTTCCCACTCTCGACCTTGGCCCAAAAAGGGTGTTTTCGATCACCACGGGTGCGCACATCTTCCAAGAGTACCGCAACCTCGGGTCTCACAAATCGTTCCCGCCCGGTAATCCTTCGCCCATTCACCTCCACCCTTAGCTGCCGATCAAAATCCACCATCTCGGGAGAAAGCCAGACCGTCGTCCGCTTCGCCTGACCGAATACAGACAGTTTGTTATTTTCTCCAATTTTACCCCGCAACTGTGCTGGTCGGGCTCCGCGTGGAGGAGGCCAGGTGGCCGGTTCCACCATCGTTTTTGCAGGCAATCCCTCGACTTCCAGCCACCAGAAGTAGTTGTCCCAAGGACGCATCGTGGCACACCGAAACTCCTTGGGAATTGCCAGCCGCTTTCGGCGGTTCATCCAGTCGAACAGGTTCTGGATTTCATCCTGAAACCCTTCGTACCCCCGTCCCCGAAATTCCACAATCGCGGCATCGAATTTCGGCCGTAAATAACGATCAAATTCGCGCGCATTACGGGCCATTTTATTGCCATCTTTTTCACCGGCAACAAAGTACCAGGAAGTAAACTCGGCATTCATCCAATAACGCGGGCAGTATCGGTCGGCTGCCGCCAGAATAGGAATCACACCGGCCCAAAGGTCTGGATGCGCCAGCCCAATATCCCACGCAGCATCCCCACCGGTGCCATGCCCGCTGAGAAAGACCCGGTCCGTATCGATCGAAAAATGTCGCAAAGCATCCCGCAAGGCCGCAAGCACGGCGTAATGTTCACGGGCCGAGTACTGGTATTTTCCCTGGTGTTCTTTTTGCCACTCGACAGCAATCGTAATGTAGCCATGCCGCATCGCCTGCCCTGACCGCGGAGCATTTTCACGGGGGGCACCTGCCCAAAAGGCAAGCTCTTGTTCGGAGGAATGACCTTGCCCATTTAGCGTCACAATAGCCGGATAATTGCGGAGTGGCGAGTATTCAAGCGGAACTTGAACAGCGTACTTGACATCGGCAACACCAGTCATTCCGGGGGCTGCAAGTTTGTAGTACCCCTCACCTTGGTGGGTCGCGCCTGGCAACGGTTCGGGAGGAGCAAGCCGTTTTAATAACTCGGCAATACGTTCGACCGTAGCCCCCTCCAGATCGCGAAGTTCAGCCAGAATTTCGGCACGACGCACCGGTTTGTCCGAACGGAGGTATTCTAACACACGGCTGCGCACCTCGGTGAGTGAAAGAGCAACTGCGAAGTTGTCTGTCGCGTTGTTCGATCCGACCAACCAACCGCTCAACGCCAAGGCAACTTTTTGTTCGGGTGTCAGAGTCGAATCACTAACAAGTCGCTCAAAGGAATTAAATCGCGAGATGGTATCAAAATTCAGCCCCTCGGAAATCTCCTGGAGAAATTTGGTCGTCAGTTCGGAATGAACTGGATCGCTGATTTGACCAGCCAGTTCGTTAAGCTGTGTCAACAAAGCGGCCTGGCGAGACCTACTCAAATCTTGCTGCTGCACCAATTCGCGAACTTGCTGCAACGTTTCACCGTCGACTTCTTCAGCGGGAAATTGATCCAGCAGTGTCCTTACAAACCCATGTTGCCCAGCGCGTGTTCGGAGTTTTAACTCTTCGAGAATGGACCGTGCCCCCATCTGTCGCAATTGTCGGATCTCCTGCTGTCGATCTTCCAAACCGGGAAAGTCGGCGATGATTTTCTCCAACTCCAGCCGGGCATCACGGTATCGCTTTTGTTGCAAGTAAAGCCGAACAACTTGCAGTCTTTTATCGAAATCCTGCTGAGGCACAGCCCGTGCAAGGATCGTATTTAGCGTTTCACGTGGGATCGAACTGGTTGCAATCCGCATGTCCCAGACATAAGACCGGGGCTCGACTCGCAAACCCTGAACTCGCGTATACACAGGAGTGATTTCCGTAATCCCCTGCACCACTGGGAGAGGACCTTCACGACTCACCAACTCGTAAATCCGGCGACCATATTCGTCGAAAGGGTCAACCCGTATGCCACGGCCAACGTGCGCGACGGGAGCACCATGTTCGGCCACGTTTTGCCATAACCGAATACGAATCTTTTTCCGATTCGACTGGTCCAGAATTTGACGCACTTGTGATTTGTGGATGTAGACTCGACGGAGTCCGTCATCCACCAGCAGGATAGGCGTTACCGCGACTTCGCCAACCGGGATTTTTGGCCGGGTGGGGTCTTCGGCAACGCCACTGACTTCCACCACTTTCCCTTCCAGAGTTCGCCCATCTTTCAACATAATGACGGCACCATCACCTGTCGCTGGACAGGCGAGAGCAAGCAAAACCAAAAGTGAGTACCGCGTGCTCATCCACATCAATCCGAGTTGAAAACCGGGCTATTGACCCACAATCACTAATGCTCCAAACAGTCTGCCTCTTTCTATTTTCCCCCGCGGATCGGGCTGGTCAACCAAAAGAGCCAAACAGTCCGGCAAGGGCAACCGGTCGTGACACCTGTACCGAGTACAACGATCCTGCCTGGGGTAGCCCCGGAGCCGGTAAACCAGACAAAGAAAGCCGCTCCCCTTGCTTGGCATGCCCGAATCCCGCCACAATGACCCCATGAACGACTTTCAACGAGAGAGCCTCTGTTTTGACCCAATCCACGGTTACATCCCTTTTGTCTCGGTGGTGAACGACGGCGAAACGGCCGAACGGGAGTTGCTGGACAGTCCCTGGCTGCAGCGGTTGCGGCAAATCCACCAACTGCAAACCGCTTGGTGGGTTTATCCGACAGCCGAACACACTCGTTTTCAACACGTGATTGGCTCAATGCATATGGCAAGCCGGGCCATCGAGCGATTATTTCCGAGTTTGAAGGAAGTTTGCCAGGACGACCTCCCCAGCGCAGGGTATGTGGAATGCCTGATGAGATGTGCCGCCCTGCTGCACGATGTTGGCCATGGACCTTTCGGGCATTTCTTTGACGCACATTTTCTGGCCCACTACGGGCTCACTCACGAAATACTGGGAGCTGAGATTATTCGCAGCGAGTTGGGAGAATTGCTCCGCGGCCTGAGGGAGTGCCCTAAATCCCGCCTGGACGAAAATGAAACGTTGGATCCAGAGCAAATTGCCTTCCTGATCACGAGACCAAAATCAGGAGACCAGCACAACATGCCCCGCTGGATCGTGATGCTCCGCAGCTTGTTCTGCGGGCTATACACGGTTGACAACATGGATTTCGTACTTCGCGATGCCTACATGTCCGGCTATAGTGCACGGGCTTATGACCTTGACCGGTTACTTCGCTACAGTTTTTTTAGTGAACGCGGGTTGACGATCCATCGCCGCGGGATCAACGTACTGCTGAAATTCATGCAGACCAAGAGTGAACTGTTTCGCGCAGTTTATTTCCACCGTACGGTTCGTGCCATTGATAAAACCCTGGAAGGCATCTTCTGGGAAAGTATGCAACACTTGTTTCCCGGAAACCCACTGGAAAACCTGAAAGCCTACCGTGATTTTACGGAATGGTCATTGCTGGTTGACGTGGCCCGTTGGCCATCAAGCGACAACGCTGCTTTGCGAAACTTAGGCCAGCGCTGGCAAGCTCTCCTCAGTCGCCAGGTCGACTGGATAGCCGTTGACGAACGCAACTTGACGTTCAAGGAAAACGAGTCGGAACAGGCAAGTATCTTTAGTGATATCGTTTTGGTGGAACAGGCCATACGGAGCAAGTTGCCAGATGGCCTCGCCGGTTTACCGCTCCAAATCGATTTGCCGCGACACATTTATCGGCCGCACGCCCTGGCTCCCTCATCTGGACAAAACTTTCTCTTCAACCCGGCCACCAACAAGACCTACCCGCTTACCGATGATCAGTTGTTCCATCAAATGCCGGTAGCCCACCGTACATGCCGGGTCTACCTCCAAAGGCATCATACTCCAGACCAGGCTCGGGCAGTTGGGGCAGCACTTGATGCGATCATTGGCAGCCGAAGTGAGGACGATTTAACCAACATGTAACCGCTGCCTGTGGTACCTTGTACCAGCCTGACATCGGGATCCAATCCCCACCAAACAGACAGATCGACATCGCTAAAATTCAGATCTCCATTTTTCGCAACCTCGACTTGAAAAAGTATGCATCCAATCCCTACCAACAGAAGACTCGCAGCAAAACATCACCAATTTCAACGAAGTTGAACCGGTTGCAACGAGACGTGAGGTGAAACTGAATCACCGCAAGAAAGATGGCGGAAATTAAAACACTTTTTGGATTGAGAAATCAGCCCAATGCTCAAAGAAATCTATTGAAAATTGACGGGTCCACGCGTCGATGCGCATACCTACCCCCACCCCCTTTCACTTGCAAACACCATGTCCCACGACCTCTATGAAAATCCGCTGATCACTCGTTATGCCTCACAAGAGATGGCAACTCATTGGAGTGCACAGAAAAAGCACAGTACCTGGCGGAGGCTGTGGGTCGCTCTGGCTGAAGCTGAAGCTGACGTAGGCCTGCCAATCACACCCGAGCAAATTCTGGAGTTGCGGGCAGGCGTGGACAATATCGATTTCGCCAGTGCCAACGCGTATGAGCGCAAGCTAAGACACGACGTGATGGCACACGTCCATGCGTACGGCGATCAGTGCCCCACGGCCCGGCCAATTATTCACTTGGGAGCTACGAGTTGTTTTGTTACGGACAACACCGACTTAATGCTATTGCGCGAAGGACTGGACTTGATCGCCAGGCGGATCGCCAGCGTCATTCTTGCATTGGGACAATTTGCTGCCGAACATCGCCACATACCAACCTTGGGATTTACCCACTTTCAACCAGCTCAACCTACAACCGTTGGCCGGCGGGCCTGCCTATGGGCTTACGATCTGGTACTCGACCTGCAAGAAATTGAATACCGCCGTGACACTCTCAAAGCACGCAGTACGAAAGGCACTACGGGTACTCAGGCAAGTTTCCTACAACTACTCGACGGGGATCATAAAAAGGTTCGGAAACTCGAAACCCTGGTTGCAAAAAAAATGGGCTTTGACGATACCTACCGCGTCACCGGCCAGACCTATTCGCGAAAAATCGACCACCAGGTGTTGGCCTCGCTCGCAGGAATTGGCGCCAGCCTGACGAAAATGGCTACCGATGTACGACTCCTGGCCCATCGTAAAGAAATGGAGGAGCCGTTTGAAAAAGAACAGGTCGGCTCGTCGGCTATGGCCTACAAACGTAATCCCATGCGCTCTGAACGGATTTGCAGCCTGGCCCGCTTCTTGATGAACTTACCAGGCATGGCGAGTGAAACCCATGCCAACCAATGGATGGAGCGAACCCTTGATGACAGTGCCTGTCGCAGAATAATGCTACCCCAGGCGTTCCTCGCCGCTGACGCGATTCTGATTCTGGCGGAAAATGTAACATGTGGCCTTGTCGTGTATCCCCAAGTCATCGAGAAACACCTGCAAGCTGAATTACCGTTCATGGTCACGGAAAATATCCTCATGGAAGCCGTTGCCGCCGGTGGCGATCGCCAAGAACTTCACGAAAAAATTCGCCAACACAGTCAGGCAGCTGCTACCGTTGTCAAACAACAGGGTGGTGATAACGACCTTCTCGACCGACTAAAATCTGACAACGCCTTTGATCAGGTTGATCTCTCGGATGCCATAAACCCTGCTGGATTGGTGGGTCGCAGCCAGCAGCAGGTTGACGAGTTCCTGGACGAAGTGATCGAACCTGTCCGCCAACGGTACCCGGAAGGAACCACCACCGAAGAGGTCTCGGTCTAAACCAGAACTCAGAGTAGGTTTACCTGATTTGGTACTCCTGAACGTATTTCTTCAGGCACCCGACGCCAAAGAGGGCTATCGCTGCTGGTGCGCTCCGCAAATCAAGTCACCCACCGCGAACGGTTCAATCAAATACGGTTAAATCAAATCGTGTGGGGACTGCTGTCGGTGTCGCTTGCGGCTACATTCAAAACAAACACCGGTGATCGTAAAGCGATGACCCGTCGCGCGGAAGTTGTGTTCCCTGGAAACTGCATCTCGAATGGCAGCCAGTTCCTGGCTGTGAAATTCAATCAACTGGCTACAGATCTGGCAGTGCAAATGATCATGTTGTGGATATCCATAATCATGTTCATAAATAGCCCGACCCTTGAGTTCCATCTTGCGCAACAAGCCAGCCTTCACCAACTCTTCAAGAGTTCGGTAAACGGTTGCTCGACCAATCTTTTCCAAACCATCTTCAGAAAGATTCTCAATGAGCTCTTCGACATCAAAATGGTCATGACGCCGGAAAATATGATCGACCAATGCACGGCGGGGTTTGGTGATCCGTTTGCCGCGGCTCTGGAGGTATTCCTCGAACCGCTCCTGGGGAGAGAGCGATACCTGAACTTCGCCAAGTGAAAATTCGTTCGACATAGACCCTCAGGCAGTCAGCCACCCGCATCTTCGCAAGATACGTGGACTTGGAGACTTGCCAATCCTACAAACCGGAAACAGACGTTTGATGAGGCTTAATCGCCTGCCTCTATTCTAGGACGCGCAGACCGGCTCAACAAGCCGGCGCAAGCCCGCAAATGACCGGAGATTCCGATTGATCCTCACCTGGGATCACCTCATGGCTGCTGCTCAAGCCAACTCGTCGAGTACGCGATCCATCGCCTGGTCAAGCTTTTCAGAAGTTTCATAGGTACCGTCTGCAATCTCGGAACGGATACGGGAAACCAGATCCTGTCGCACTTCGCCCACCTCGGCCGCCTCGGCTGCTTCAACGGCTGCCAAAGCAGCGGGTGAAATCTCAAGCTGATCGCTGGGGGAGGATGCAGCCGTGTCGACATTTGTGGGACGATTCGCCTGCAGATAATGCGGCGGATTAATACCATGTGGACGATGGAGATGAGATGGACCGTGAATTTGCATGGGAGGGCCTCCTCTAGAGGGCGAACGAGCGAATGCTCCAAAAATTATCTCGCGATAACGAAAAGCTGACAAGCATTCAAAAGATCGACCCGTTGGGCTATTGGCGCCCAAAAAAAACTCAAAGGGACAGTCAGTACTAACACAGCTCTTATGACGGGTTTAGCGATACTACCCCACCTGAAAAAGTGGTTCGTGCGAATTGTATCTTGTAAAACGGCAACTACCCAGAGGCCGTGCCACAACAACCAACTCCCGAAACTTCGCAGCGTGGAAAACCGTCAACATCACCACAGCTCGACTGAGTTGATCTTACGGACCATAACCCCCTGAGCGGTCATCTAATACGCCCCTTGGGCTGCCAACGTTCATTCCTTACGAAAAATCGGACTTATGAGGATGATAGGCAAGATCCGCCATCCCCGTCAAGATCGCCCTTTTCCTCCCAAGTTGAAAATTAGCAAGCAGTTACGCCGGATGCCAGCATCGTCGAAACGGACCCTCCCAGCCAAACCGGCAACGGGCCGCGGAACCTCTGGGTTCGCGAAGGGTTTTATCTTAGAAGACTGCTTCACGGCTCACTGTTACCATTACGGCTTGCAGCCAGCCACGCTGACCTGCCAGCGGTGATCACCTCCCCACAGCAAGAGTTTCCCATGTATGTCTTGTGGTTTTATAGGACGCTGGCAACCGCTCTCCTGGCCACCATCTCGGTCTGTCCCGCCTGCCTTGCCGTCGAGTCGGCTGCCTCGACCAGGCTGTTCGAACAGCTCGACACCAATGGTGATGGGCTGCTCAAACGTGCAGAAATCGCTCCGAAGCATCAACGCCTATTCGACAGGATCGTCCGTCAGGCAAATGGCCTCAGCAACGGAGAACTCTCCCTGGAAGAATTTCTTGCCGGGCTAACACCACGACGCCCTGAAAAATCATTCGAAAAGAAAGAGCCTACTCAGCTCCCAGGTGCAGACGCTATCCGGTTGCTTTACCTTAAAATGGATACGAATCGCGATACGATTCTCGAGGCCAATGAGATTCCAGTGGAGTTGCTTGATGTTTTTGATCAACTCCTTGAGACCGGCGATCGCAATCGTGACAATCGCCTTAACAGCAGGGAACTCACAATTTCTGCCGTACCACTCTCGCGCGTCGGCCGAAGAATTGTCCGCCGGCTGGAAATTGACGTCCAGCAGGAACTGGCCCGACTGCGACCAGTCGAGGGTGACCAGTTTTATCGCTTCGATAAGCAGCCTAAATCCCGCCAGCTGCTTGAAAATGGGGCCAGTGGTCCGGAGGTTTTTGGACGACTGGATGCCGATGGCAACGGCCTGCTCGAATTCTCGGAAGTACCTGGGCGGTTCAGGCCTCTCTTCCAACGGTTCTTAGAACAGGCAGACCGGAACCACGACAAAAGCCTTTCCAGGGAGGAATTCTTGGAGGGTGCTGGCCGCCTGAAACCCCTTCTCGAAATGGCCGAAGGCCCGTAATCTGCTACCTGTAGCTGGAATTTCTTTTCCGGGCGAACCCAGAACCAAAAGACGCTGTCCTGCGTAACACAAGAGACGCCGCCTTACCTGGCCAAACAAAGGCCGTCGGTAGCGTCTTTGGAACATTAACCCCGCGGGCCTAGTGGGGTTCGGAACGCAAATCGGAACGCAAAAAGGTAGAGAGGTGGTTCACTATGCACGCAATTCTTCCTGAAAACCAGAACCGTTATCTCCCTCCATTGAAGCTGACCCTAAAATCCTACCTGGAACTAAGCCAATCTTTTTCAGAGGCTTTGGAGGAACTCGAATCCCGTTACCCCCAGCGGCCAGAATTGCCGCTGGAAGATCGCAGGCACTCCCTCTTGAAGGAGCAACTTCGGTAGCGTTGAACTTTATTTTGCACACCTGTATGGAGTCGACCGGGGTCTCAACCAGGTTATTGTGCAACGCAGCGGTAGCGTGTTTGGCAGGCGATCGGCTATGATGGGCCGCATGAAAGTCCTTCTAGCTAGCCCCCGTGGTTTTTGCGCCGGTGTCAACATGGCTATCGAATCGCTGGAGCTTGCGCTCGAGGCGTTCGGTGCCCCGTTGTATGTCTACCACGAAATTGTTCACAACAAGTACGTTGTCTCGCATTTCTGTGACCGGGGTGTACGTTTTGTCGACCAGTTAGATGACGTTCCAGAGGGTTCGACGTTACTCTTTTCAGCACACGGCGTATCGCCCGAAGTTCGCCGTGTTGCCCTCCAGCGACAGTTGCATGCAATTGATGCCACTTGCCCACTGGTTACCAAGGTCCACCTGGAAGCTATCAAGTATGCGAGCCAGGGATATACAGTTTTGTTAATTGGCCATGAAGGGCATGACGAAGTCATCGGCACCATGGGAGAAGCTCCCGAGGCAATCGTACTGGTCGAAGAAGCCGACGACGTGAACTCGCTGCAGGTTGCCGATGAAAGCAAGGTTGCGTACCTGACTCAAACAACCCTCAGCGTTGACGATGCAAATCGCATTATTAATCAACTCAAAGTACGCTTTCCTGCAATTGTCGCTCCACCAAAAGAAGATATTTGTTACGCGACGCAAAACCGTCAGGAAGCAGTATCTGTACTGGCCAGCGAAGCCCAGTTAACACTCGTGGTCGGGAGCCAAAACAGTTCCAACAGCCAACGCCTGGCTGAATTGGCTCGTCAACGGGGAATTGAGGCCCATCTCATCGACGGCACCGACGACATGAATCCCGAATGGTTTGCCGGGGTGGAAACGGTACTCATGACAGCAGGTGCCAGCGCGCCGGAAGTCGTTGTGGAAGAATGTCTCGATTGGCTTCGTGACCGGTTTGCCGCCAAGGTTGAAGTACGCTCTCTCCGTGAAGAGAAAGTTTCCTTTCCTTTGCCTAAAGGCTTGCGAACTGCAAGGGCGTAATTACCACCAGCCGGGAGGAACCATTGGTTTATCAACGTCAGCTGACCATCGATACCAAGGGTCACCGTGACATGCACGATCTCACCGAGGATGTCGCGGCAATCGTCTCGGCCAGCAAAATCGCAACTGGCACCACCCAGGTCTTTAATGTTGGCAGCACCGGAGCGGTTGGAGTGATTGAATTTGAGCCGGGATTGGAACGTGATCTTCCCGAATTGCTCGATCGTTTGATCCCCCCCAGCCGCGACTATGGCCATGAACAGGCCTGGCACGATGGCAATGGCCATTCTCACCTGCAAGCCAGCTGGCTGGGAACATCCCTGAGCGTGCCGGTCGCCGAGGGACAACTGTTGTTAGGGACGTGGCAACAAATCTTTCATCTCGAGTGCGATACCAAACCACGGGAGCGCACTATTGTTGTCACCGTTCAGGGAGAATGAACCATTACGCCTTGTCAGCCTCAACTGCTTGCACTCCGGTAACTCCGAAGTGCTTTTTGAAAGACGAGTCGGCTTGCCCAAAAGCTGACAACCGTCGCTGCCACAGCAAACAGTGCCAGCTTCCAATAAGCTGGATCGAGCGGCTTGGCAAGTATTCCCGCTGGCACGTTGATCACGATGAGAATCGGAATCACAAAGGTAAACACCTGTCGCATGGGAGTGCCCCACCGACCGTCGTAAATTCCCATCGGGTAGCGTGAAAAGTTGGTGATGTAAAACCAAAAGTCATAAAGTGACTGGTTTCGTCCCAACCAAATACTGGTGGCTGCAAGCGCAATCATCACGCTATAGAGAATGCTCGCCCCAGCCAACACGTAGACCGGGTAGAGTAGCATCCCAGCCCAGGAAGGGGCTCCGTCAGAGAGGTGGCCCAACGAATAAAAAAGCAGGATCAGAGCCACACCAAAATTACCCAGCGAGGGCCAACTGACTTTCTGTAGCGAGATCAAGAACTGGGTGTCAATCGGCTTGAGCAGGGCAAAATCAAGATTCCCCGTGCGAATCAGTTCGCTAAACTCTTGGACGTTTGGCATGAAGAACGCCTGGACCATGCTGTTGACGAGCATCGTTGTGGCGATGAAGACAAAGAACTCGAATTGACTCCAGCCAGCGATAGAATTCGTGTACTGGTAAATCAAAAGATAAAAACCGAGATTCATGATCACAAACGAGGTCGATGAAATCAGTTGAATGATGAAATCGACACGAAATGTCATATCACGGATGAGACTGTTGCGGGCAAAGGTACCAAATACTTGCAAGTATTTTGCCCAGGAATGCAAACGGCTCTGCCGGCGAAGCTCGTCATGACCAGTCGTTGTTGTTTCACGCTGCATCGCGTTATCCACCATAGCCACTGTAGCGATTGAACCCTTTTTTCATTGCAACACGAGCGCTAATCATAAAGAATGCAACCCAAGCTGTTTCGACGAGCAGGCCATGGACCAAATCGGGCCCACTCACCTTTCCGAGAAAAATCGCCGCGGGAAAGTACGCGAGATACTTGAGTGGAAGATAATCGACCAGGGTAAACCACGGCTCAGGAAG
This sequence comes from Pirellulales bacterium, assembly GCA_022448345.1. GTDB lineage: Bacteria > Planctomycetota > Planctomycetia > Pirellulales > Lacipirellulaceae > JAKVCB01. The sequence goes on along the minus strand of JAKVCB010000016.1, from coordinate 8,040 downwards.
AATATCGAGAGGAAACATGTGTCCGGAAAAAAAGAAATTGAACAACATGTAAATGAATAACAGAGAACTTACCTCTAGAAACCAAAAACCAATCATCCCGATCGTCGCTTCCAGAAAAAACCCCAGCAGAAACCCTAACACCAGTGATATTACAAATGCTGCAATAACCCCGGGATCGGGCCATCCAGAAAAAAAATCGCGACAAAGAAAGAATACGAATGCGAACGGGGCAGCTGCCACCAGGTAATAAACCAATTTGTGGGCAATCCGTGACAAGAGCAGAAACGTGATCAAGTCGATTGGCTGAATAAGGAACTTTTTGATCTCCCCATTGCGGATTTGCAAGGTAATCCCGGAGGCCAGCCCAGGCATGCTCGAAAACGCGCGGGCCAACATCGCCAGTAAATAATAGGCAACCATTTCGTTACGCGTATAACCTTTGATCGAACCGGTCCCGGCAGCTGTAAAAACGGCAGTCCACAAGAAAATTTGCGTAATGATCGGCAGAAAACGCATCAACGTGCCGAGTGCAAAATCGCCCCGATAAACAATCCGCTCCTCGACGCAAATGCGGAGAATCGTCCACCAGGTGAGAATTCGTGCGGTCATAGGGAACGGAGGGCTAACGGCAGGGACAATCCTACGAGAACAATGGTGGATCCGTGGTTGGGGGCAGTTGTAGGGAGCGCGCGATTTCAGAGAGTCTTAACGAAGCTACTTATCCTGTCCGCTGAACCGTCGACGCTGCCGTGGTCGCGGCGATTTTCTGTGCATCGGCGCCCGTTTGTGCGAATACCTCCGCTATGACATCCTCCAAGGGAGGATCCTCGACACTTATGTCTTCAATAGTGTGATTGGCCAACACCGAAGATAAAACGTCAGCAATCACGTTCCGCTCAACACGCAACTTTGCTTTGGGATCAGCAATTTCAACAATATCTCCATAACGGGCAAGGTCGCCAGGCATTTCGCCATCGCCAAACTGCAAAGTCAGCACCTTGTGGCTACTGAACTGGTCCACAATCCCCAACAGGGAACCATCGTACATGATCCGGCCATGATTGATGATCACCACACGTTTGCAGAGGGCAGCGACGTCCTTCATATAATGACTGGTCAACAAGATGGTCACCCGACGAAGTTCCTGGTAATGCTTGAGAAACTTCTGAATATTGCGCTGCGCCACAACATCCAGACCAATCGTTGGCTCATCGAGGAAAAGAACTTCCGGCGAGTGCAACAGGGCTGCGGTCAGTTCCATCTTCATCCGCTCACCCAGCGACAGTTCCCGCACCGGTTGATTCAGGACGTGACGGACTTCGAGCAGGTCTGTCAATTCGTCTTGCACCGACTGAAATTCCACCGGATCAATGGCATAAATCTGCTGATGAAGGCGAAACGACTCGGCAGCTGGCAAATCCCACCAGAGTTGATTTTTTTGGCCCATTACCAGGGCAAACCGTCTGCGATAGGCATTTTCGCGCTGCCACGGTACAAAACCCATCACGCTCGCCTGGCCGGCTGTGGGGTTGATCACGCCCGAAAGGAGCTTGAGCGTGGTCGTTTTGCCGGCCCCGTTCGGCCCCAGAAAGGCAACAAATTCACCTTCGGCAACGTCCAAATCGATCCCACGAACCGCCTGCACCTCGCGGTATTCGCGATTGAAGAGGCCCCTTACTGCGGCCAGCAGACCTTCCTGCTTTTGATAGACGCGGTACGTTTTTTCAAGCCCGCGGATTTCGATAACAGCCATTTCGCTCCGATTATAGTGCCCCCGATGGGTTGGGGACAGGGGACAACACGGTAGCCAGCAAAGTGGCGACCTGCGATACTTTGCCGAGTTGAAATCCTCTCCCCCATCCTACCCCAGCCAAAAATGTCCCTGATCTCTCGTTTGGAGTCGAAGTTTGGTCGGTATTCCCCGCCAAACGTCACATTAGTTTTGATCGCCGGGCAGGTCCTCTGCTACGTGGCAACCTATCTCAATAGGGAGAACGGTGGCACAAGGCTACTACAAAGTATTGTATTGATCCCCGACCGGGTTGCCTCGGGAGAGGTTTGGCGGGTTGTGACTTACTTGTTTGAACCCCCGCTTATTAACCCTCTGTTTGCGTTTTTTTACTGGTACCTGTTCTACCTGTTCGGTACATCACTCGAATCGGCCTGGAGTACCTTTCGATACAACAGTTACTTGTTCATTGGCTACTTTGCCTCGCTTGCATTTGCCTTGGTCGGCTGGTGGTTCGGTGCCGGAACGCAACTTGCCACAAACTCCTTTCTTTACGGAAGCGTCTTTCTGGCCTTTGCCCGCCTTTTTCCTGATTTTACCCTCAATCTCTTCTTTATCCTTCCGGTTAAAGTCAAGTGGTTGGCCCTGGTAACGTGGATCCTCTATGGCTACACACTCCTAACCGATCCTGTTTGGTTGTCGAAGCTCATGATCGTCGCGGCCGTGCTGAATTATCTCTTATTTTTCGGGCGTGATATCCGGCAAGGTATGAAACAAGGATACCGGCGGACGCAACATCAGTCGAAAGCGTTACAGACACCCACACGGTTGATCCACCGCTGCAGGATATGTGGTCTTTCGATCAAAGACGCACCCCGTACATCCTTTCGGTACTGTTCAAAATGCGCAGGCCAATCCTGCTACTGCCCTGAACATCTTAACAACCACGAACATGTGGTTGCCGAGCCTGCCGAAGAGAGTTCGTCCTGACTTCGTGGGCGTTAGGCCGCCTTCAGAGAAGTCCTTTGTAGCGTCACGGTAAGCAAATCAACCGTCTTTCGGGTCGCCCCCAGTTGACTTGCCACAAGCCGCTGGGCATTTTGACCGAGTCGTTGTGCGGCGGATGGTTCCTGCAGACAGTGCCGCACAAACTCTTCCAGTTCGGCGCCATCATGGACAACATGCGCCGCATTGGCGGCGAGCAGCGCACCGACGATATCACGAAAATTCCTGGTGTGAGGCCCAAACGAGACCGCAGCCCCATAGGCAGCCGGCTCAAGCATATTCTGCCCTCCACGTTTGCCAAAACTACCGCCGACAAAGGCAATTTGCGCCACTCCCCACCATGCTCCCAGTTCTCCAATCGTGTCGACCAGGAGGATTCTCGCTGCCGGGTGCTGGTTTTTGGCTCCAGTCGCCGGAAGTTCTGAGCGGCGGCTCCAGGCAACTTCAGACCGCTCTAGCAGGTGGGCCACTTCGTCAAATCGTTCGCGATGACGGGGCACCAGCACCAGTCGAAGCTGTGGATAGTCGCCAACCAGGTGCTGAAAAATATCAAGCGCATACGCTTCTTCAGGGTGCTGGGTGCTTCCAGCCATCAGCACGATATCCCCTTCGGCGATACCAGCCACCTCCCGAAGTTGGCTGGTTTTTGGATTTGCACGATTCGTTTCGGCTCCGTCGTATTTAAGCGAACCGGTCACGTGAACCACTTCCGGTCGGGCACCTAACTCGAGAAATCGGGCCCCTGTATTCTCGTCCTGCACTGCCACGAGATCGATTTGCTTAAGGATGCGGGCAACCAACCATCGTATGCGCCGATAACCTCGATAGCTCTGATCGCTCAACCGACCGTTAACAACTGCCACACAACAGCCTTGCTCTCTTGCTGCCTGAATGAGATTGGGCCACAGTTCCAGTTCCGCCAACACGAGCAGGCAAGGCTGAATCCGGTGGACCGCACGGCGCACCGCCCAACTAAAATCGAGCGGGCAATAAAACACGCGGTAATCACTGTATTTGCGGCACGCCAACTCAAAGCCTGTTTGGGTCGTCGTCGATAGGACAATCTCCCATTCCGGAAACTGGCGATGAAACTGAGCGACCGTTTTGGCAAGCAAATTGACCTCACCAACGCTCACTGCATGAAACCAGGCACAAGGTCGTTGATGATCCCGCTGGGCTACCCAACCGAAGAATTTTTCTCGGTAGCCCTCCCGATACTTGCCTTTTCGCAGCATCGCCCACACGATCCAGGGAAACCCGAGAATGAGCAATGCCAGATAAGCGAGATTCAAACACCAGCACACAATGCGTGGCACGAGGAATTCCTTTTCCAAATTGATCGGCAACTGGCGAGCCTCAGGCAAGGCCCACTGATTGCTTTAAGTCCCTATCGATGTCAACACAAACGGCGTGTTTCACGCTGCTCCCACACCACGCATGCAACAATTCTTAAACTTCTTACCACTTCCGCAGGGACAAGGCGCATTGCGCGGAACACGTTGCTGTCGGTTTCGGATTGGCTCCAGCTTCTTATCCGCTTCGGTACCAGCAATTGCAGCCTGCTGTTGGCGCTCGATCTCGCTTGCAGGGGCTGCATCTTCGTGAATCGCTTCAGACTCCGTCCAAGTACTACCGACAAAATTCTCGTCGAGCTGTTCCATTTTAAAGATCAGGTCCGTGACCGAATTCCCCACCGAAATCCACATTGCGTCGAAAAGCCGCATACCTTCGCGTTTATATTCGACCTTGGGATCTACCTGGGCATAGCCGCGCAACCCAACACTGGAGCGAAGGTGATCCATCGCCAACAGGTGCTCTTTCCAGTAACTGTCGAGGATTTGCAGCAGCAAGGCCCGTTCCATTCGTCGCATTTCGGGCCGATAGCGATCCTCTACAAATTGCGAGACACGCAACCAGGCTTGGTCATGATCAAGCTGACCAAGTTCTTCTGCTTTAATTTGGACTTCACATGTTTCCGAAAGCCAGTCCGCCAGGTTGTCAAGCTGACCATTACTTCCGGTGACAGCCGTCAGGGTTGAAGCGTGAGGCGATCCATCAAAGAGCTGATCAAGCCTACGGCGTGCCTCGGCAGAAACTTCATTTGCCCTGGCGTTCGTCTGTCGACTGTGTTCGACCAACAACTTGCGGATTTCTTCACGTTGTTTGTTCTTGAAATCGTCAACACTCAGCTCAACGCCAAAGCGTTTTTTGGCCCACTCGACAAGTTCTTCTCGCCGAAATCCCTGCGATTGTGTACCAGCGGCACGATGCGAGAACTGCAGCAGTGCAGCAAGAACCGGATACTCAGACTCGCGATGGTCATACGCATCAATGGCCTGCTGTTGGGCAAAATCGATGAACTGATCGGGCTCCAGTTCGGCGATGTCTGCCACCGAGATTGTGATGCCAAACTTGTCGCCCAGCCACGCACAACAGGTGTGTCGGCTGAAATCGGGTTCCAGAAAACGTTGACATTCTGTGAGATCGATCTTGCCGATTGCTTCTTGTGCCTTTTCAATCAGCACTTCTGCCACATCGTCATGCCCAACTCGCCTCAAATCGCGATCACGGAGGTTGGTACCCCAACGACTGTTACACCACTTCGCAAGGGCATCCCAATTCCATTCACTCTGCTCTTCATCGGTGGGCAAATTCTCTTCGATGGCATCCAGCACTTGCGACTCAGCCATACGGTAAGCTTCATCGTGGGCAATTCGCTCGGCTTCTGAAAAGGGGCAATTACGGTAGTCACGTGCTTCCAGTTGCGTGTTCAGCAAGCGGCCTGCCGATGCGGCAAAAACCTCTTGCCCATAATTAGAACCCAGATAGTTGGTAAGGTGTTCTGTGATCTGCTCGCCAATCATTTCTGTAATGAGGTCGCGACAGTTGATGCCATCGAGGATACGTTGCCGGTAGGTGTAAACGCGTTTCCGCTGTTCGTCCATCACCTCGTCGTATTCAAGTAGATTCTTACGCACCTCAAAGTTACGTTCTTCAACTTTTTTCTGGGCCCCCTCGATACGACGACTGACCATCTTGCTTTCGATGGCCTCGCCTTCCTGCATTCCAAGCCGCGTGAGCATATTCTTGACCCATTCGCCGGCAAAGATCCTCATCAGGTCATCTTCCAGCGAGAGGTAGAAGCGGCTACTTCCGGGATCCCCTTGCCGCCCACAACGGCCACGGAGTTGAAGATCAATCCGTCGCGCCTCGTGCCGTTCCGTGCCAATGATGTGCAGGCCTCCCAATTGCTTGACCTCCTCACCCTGCACCTTCATATTTTCGCGCTGCTCAATCTCAGCAATCAGTTCTTCCCACTCTTGCTTGGGAACATCAAGCCGTGTCTCGTACTTATCCTGAAGTTGAGCCCAGGCCATCGTTTCGGGGTTACCACCAAGTACAATATCGGTTCCACGCCCCGCCATATTTGTGGCAATCGTTACTGCGGACTTGCGACCTGCCTGGGCAACAATCTCGGCTTCCCGTTTATGATGTTTGGCATTCAATACTTCGTGCGGAATACCTCGCTTGTTGAGAAGATCTGAAATCCGTTCACTTTTTTCAATGGAAACCGTGCCGACCAGAACAGGGCGTCCAGGTTTTTGAATACGAGCCATTTTGTCGCGCGAGACTGACTCAATCTTCTTGCCTTCTGGCAGTTGAATCTCAATCGAATCGGTGTCTTCACGATGAAGCTTCCCCACGATCGAGGTGCCATTTTTTAACTCCAGGGAGGTCCACTTATTGAGTCTCTCAATCTCGTCGGCAATCGCCACGTATTTTTCCGGTTCGGACCGGTAAATCACATCCGGAAATTCAAGTCGTTGCATCGTGCGATTGGTGGGAATGCCAATCACATCGAGCTCATAGATTTTCCAAAATTCACCCGCTTCGGTCAGTGCCGTTCCGGTCATTCCCGAAATTTTGCTATAGAGCTTAAAAAAGTTCTGCAGGGTAATGGTTGCCAGAGTTTGATTCTCTTCTTTGATCGGCACCCCTTCCTTGGCCTCAACCGCCTGGTGCAGTCCATCGCTCCAGTGCCTGCCCGGCATGAGCCGCCCGGTAAATTCGTCAACGATGACAACCTCGCCCCCCTGAACGACATAATTGACATCCCGTTTGTAGAGAAAATGTCCTTTCAGGGCGTTGTCGATGAGGTGGGGCCACTGCATATTGCCAGCCGTGTAGAAACTTTCAACACCCGCTAACTTTTCCGCTTCGCGGACTCCCTCGTCGGTAAGGTTCGCCGAATGCTCTTTCTCCTTAACCTCAAAATGGAGATCTCGCTTGAGTTGTCGGGCAACCTTATCCGCCCGTTGATACTTGGTGATGTCGTCCTCAGCCGGTCCTGAGATGATGAGGGGTGTGCGGGCCTCATCAATGAGGATATTGTCGACTTCATCGACAATCGCATAATTCAGTCGACCTTGGGATTGTTGTTCCCGACTCGGATACCGATCGTCCCCCTCGGCAGCAATCCGCATGTTGTCACGGAGGTAATCAAAACCAAACTCATTGTTCGTGCCGTAGGTAATATCACACGCATAGACACGCTGCCGCTCCCCCGACTCCATGCCACTTTGAATCGTACCAACGGTGATCCCCAGGCTGTGAAAAAGTGGGCCCATCCACTCCATGTCGCGGCGCGCCAGGTAATCATTCACCGTAACTATGTGGACACCCTTGCCCGACAAAGCGTTAAGATAGGCTGGCAGGGTAGCAACCAGGGTCTTGCCTTCACCAGTCACCATCTCCGCGATACTGCCTTTGTGGAGTATCATCCCTCCCAGCAATTGCACGTCATAATGGCGCATCCCCAGAACGCGGCGCCCCGCTTCGCGGCATACGGCAAACGCTTCGACTAACAGATCGTCGAGCGTCTCACCAGCAGCCAGCCGGCGACGAAAATCGACCGTCTGGCTACACAACTCCTCATCACCCATGGCCTGGTATTTTGGTTCCAGCGCATTGATCGCTTCGATCTTTGGCTGCAATCGCTTGAGATACCGCACATTGGCCGATCCAAACAGCGAGGTGATGGCCCGCTCAAATCGGCCCAAAAAGCTGTTGCCAATGGCCGACAAAAACTCCCAAATGCGTTCGAGAATTTCCATGCTGGCTTCAAATTCGGGTTGCGGCGATCGGGGCCCGCTCCCTTAACATGTCGATAACGAGAACAGGCAGGCAGAGAACAGACAGAAAATGCAGCGTGTGTGCACCACTGGCGCAGACGGAAAAGTTTATTGCGATTGCTACAATGGGTCAAGCGAGGCACCACAATAAGCCAGACAAGGCCCTCCAGATTA
>JAKVCB010000159.1 GCA_022448345.1 Pirellulales bacterium | reverse complement strand
GGAGTCTTGGATCAAACAGGGCGGCTTCTCCGGCTGGATGCGGGTGAGTTGCAGTTGCGTGCCGGGGACGATGCGCTTGACGCCACGTTACAGGGCGAAATCGACTTTGAGAAAGAGTCTCCGCTCTGGTCGTTGGCCGTTGGTGCCCGAGGACACATCGGACGTTGGCTCGCGCGGGCCCACCCAGTCGTCAACACGACTGCGTGGCAGGTGGAGGGTGAACTTGATTTAAACACTGAGTTTCGCCTGGCGGCAGATCAGCTTGATGTTTCCAGTTGCAAACTCATCGTGACAGATCTCCATGGACAGGGGGCAGGCTGGAAAATCGATGAGCCACACGTTGAACTGACCGGCGATTTTCGTTGGGACCGCAGTCAGCGCCAAATCGTATCCCGAGAGTTGCAATTCGTTTGCAGCACTGCCGCGGTTGCGGGCCGAGACGTACAGGTGGTACTTCCTGCCGAGGGATTGCCTGTGGCCCTGGGAACGCTGGCCGTGCGGGCCGATGTAGCCAGACTTGGCTCACTGCGGAGTCTTCCGGGGCAGCGTACCACCTGGAAAACTAGTGGTATGGTGGAGGGTAACCTGCAATTTGAGGGAACCCAGAAACAGGTTCGTGCGGACCTCCGTCTCCAGGGAAACAACTTGACGCTCGCGCAGCTTCAGCCCCAGGGGGGTGGCTATGAAACCATTTGGCAGGAACCTGTTCTTACTGTGACCGGGCAGACCACATACCAAAAACAAGCGGGACTTCTTTCGCTTGACGCACTGCAGATCCATTCGCAAACCCTCACGATGACAACAAGCGGGACAGTGGCTCAGATGCAAACAACCGGTGATGTCAAGCTTCGCGGTACGTTGGACTATGACCTGGCCCGGATTACCGCACTCATCAAGCCGTACGTGGGTCCCGGGGTCGAGCTTGCCGGTCGCGAGCAGGCCACATTCGAGGTAGTCGGGCCTTTGCGCAGCGAGAATTTGAAATCGGCAGTTCCGGCACGACTTGCCTCGACGTCGGTGAAGCACTGGTCTCAGGGCTTGCGCGCGAACTTTACTGCGCCATGGCAGGGTGCCCGAGTGTTTGGTTTGCCGCTGGGGCCGGGGGTTGCGCAAGGTGAACTTGCCGGCGGCACGATTCGATTTTCACCGCTTGATTTTTCCGTGGCGCAGGGACGCTTTTCAACGGCGCCGGTGCTAAGAATCGCCCCGCCTCCCGGAGAACTGATTTTGCCGCCCGGAAAGTTGTTCACCAACGTGAACGTTTCGCCCGAAGTAAGCGATGTGATGCTTAAATACATCGCACCCGTGTTGGCAGATGCAACCCGGAGCGAGGGTCTTTTTTCAATGAATCTTTCGGCAGCACGTCTGCCACTTGCGGATAGTCAGCGAGCGGATGTGGCGGGGACGTTAGAGATTCATACGATGGATGTTTTGCCTGGGCCATCGACCGAACAATGGGCCGGCCTGGCCCGGACGGTTGAGGATTTGCTCAAGAACCGAAATCCACAGGCCTTGGTCAATCGACCTCCCAGGAATCTGCTGGAGATCCGCGATTGCGCCGTTCCATTCCGCCTTATCGGCGGACGAGTGTATCATGAAGGTTTGGAGTTCCGCGTCGGTGACGTGGTGGTGGGCTCGCAGGGCTCCGTTGGTTTGGACCAAACACTGGATTTAACCGTCACGATTCCAATTCCCAGCCAGTGGGTTGCCGATTTGCCGTGGCTCGCGGGGTTGCTTAAAGAGGATGTAAAAATCCCTGTGCGTGGTACGCTTTCACGCCCTGCTGTCGATGCCAGTGCGGTGACAACGCTTTCCACGCAGCTTCTTCGTGGAATAGCTGGCGATGCGCTCGGCGAGGAACTTGGTGGAGAGCTCAATAAGGCGCTTCAAAAACTACTGGGTCCGTAGATCCGACAAATCCTGGATGGTAGCCAGATCCAAAGCGCGGGCAATCAAATGACTTGTCGATGCACTTTCTCAATTTGCCAGGTTATCCTGTGGAGCACGGTTTTACTTGCGCCCCAGGTGTTGGCCCAGGTGGATGAAACCCATCGCGGTGCTGCTGGGATCCGCAAGCTTGAAAGTAAGCATCTTACGCTCTATACGGATCTCCCTGTCGATGCCGAGGTAGATCAGCTTCCTGCTATTTTTGATCAAGCAGTTCCCCAGTGGGCCGATGCGCTTGGGGTTGACCAATCCAGGATCAGCAATTGGCGGATACAGGCTTGTTTGATTCAAGATCGCAGCAAGTTTGATGCGGTTGGCCTCATGCCGCCCGGGAACGACAGTTTTCGCCACGGATTTTCCCTCGGTCATAAACTCTGGTTGTATGAGCAACCAACCCCGTACTACCGTCGCCACCTGCTGTTGCACGAAGGGACCCATAATTTTATGGCAACGCAGCTGGGGCGTTGTGGCCCTGGCTGGTTCATGGAGGGCATGGCCGAGCTGCTGGCAACCCATCAGTGGGATCAGGCAAGCGGACAACTTGTGCTTCGCCACCTGCCAGCTTCGCCGAGCGAGGTACCGATGCTTGGCCGTATCAAGCTGGTTCAAGATGCCTTTAGAGACCGCCAGGCGTTGTCGTTGCCTGCGGTATTGGCCGTCGACAATCGGCAATTTCTCGAAACCAAAGATTACGCATGGTGTTGGGCTGTGGCGCGCTTGTTGGACGACCATCCGCGTTATCGTGAGCGGTTTCGCTCTTTGCTTGCCCACGTACAAGATCGTGGTTTCAACGCGCGGTTTCGCAGTCTCTTTGCGGATGATTGGGAAGAGCTTTCGGTCGAGTGGCAAAATTTTGTGGCCACACTTGACCACGGGCACGATATCCAGCGAACGGCGATCGATTTTCAGCCCGGAAAGCCGATTGCTGGCGATGAAACGGTTGACCTGCGTGTCGATCAGGGGTGGCAGTCCTCACAACTCATGCTCAAAGCAGGAGAAACCTACCGGATCGTGGCCACCGGTCGATACCAGATTTCCGAGGACGAGGCGGGACCGTGGTGGTGTGAGCCTGGTGGAATATCGCTGAAGTACCATCGTGGAAATCGGCTCGGGGTATTACTGGGCGCAATCGACCCAGGTGACGGAAAACCATTACGTGCTGCCCACTTTCTTGAACCATGGGTTCTCGGTTTGGACCAAACTGTCCAGGCTGAGCATGACGGTACGCTTTATCTGTGCGTCAATGATTCGCCAGGCCGCCTTGGCGATAATGACGGCACACTCCGGGTGACCATCCAACACGATCGGCGACCTCGGTTGCGATCGAGCACTCCGATTGACACTTCCCGCTTCCAATTCGACAATGAGAGGTAGCCGTTGTCCTGTCTGCCCCCTCCTGGAGTCCTTTATTTTCAATGAATTATCTTGCTCAACATGATTCCCAACTGTGGTCTGCCATTGCCGACGAAACTGAGCGACAACAGAGTGGGTTGGAAATGATTGCCAGCGAGAACTACACCAGCCCGGCCGTGCTGCAGGCGGTTGGCAGCGTGTTGACCAACAAGTATGCCGAGGGTTATCCAGGGCGGCGGTACTACGGTGGATGCGAATATGTCGACGTCGTTGAGGATTTGGCTCGTGATCGTGCCAAAACGTTATTTGGCGCCGAGTTCGCCAATGTCCAACCTCATTCAGGGTCGCAAGCCAACACGGCGATCTACCTGGCGGTGTTGTCGCCCGGCGACACCGTTTTGGGACTGGATCTGGCCCATGGTGGTCATCTCACGCATGGCATGAAGTTGAACATTTCGGGCATGCTTTACAACTTCCACAGCTATAGCGTATTGAGAGATTCCCATCGAATCGACTTTGACCAGGTTGTACGGCTTGCCCGGGAACTTCGACCCAAACTCATTGTGGCCGGTGCAAGTGCCTACCCGCGCGAGATTCCACACGCAAAATTTGCTGAAATCGCTGAGGAAGTTGATGCCAAGCTGCTCGTTGATATGGCCCACTACGCTGGTTTGGTAGCTGCCGGATTGCATGACGACCCGGTGCCGGTGGCTGACTTTGTCACCTCGACCACGCACAAGACTTTGCGTGGGCCACGCGGTGGCCTTTGTCTTGCCAAAAAGGAGTATGCCAAAGCGATCAACAGCAAAGTCTTTCCTGGCATCCAGGGAGGACCGCTGATGCATGTCGTCGCCGGTAAAGCTGCCTGTTTTGACGAGGCGCTCCGCCCGGAGTTTAAAACCTATGCGCAGCAAGTGATCAACAATGCCCAGGAACTGGCGACTGCCCTTCTGGAAGGTGGTTTGTCGCTGGTGAGTGGGGGTACCGACAATCACCTGCTGCTGGTCGATGTAACCCGGTTAGGCATTGGTGGAAAAATCGCCGAAAAGGTACTCGACAGTTGCGCGATCACCGTCAACAAAAACATGATTCCCTATGACCAGCGCAAGCCGGTGGATCCCTCTGGTATCCGTGTGGGGACGCCAGCGTTGACGACCCGTGGTATGGGACCTGCTGAGATGCGCACGATTGCAGCCTGGATGCTCCAAGGGCTACAGAGCCCCGACGACCTGGCACTCCACAGCACGATTCGGGCCCAGGTGGGCGAACTTTGCCAGCAGTTTCCGGTTCCGACTGCGGAGTTAACCACAGACAGCGCGACAATTTGAGTAACCGTTTGTTTCCCCGATTTTTCGATCCCTCGTAAGAACTACTGCCGTAATGGACGATACCCCCAGCAGTCGCATACTTATTGCGGATGACAACGAGCAGAATGTAGAACTGCTTGATGCATATTTGAGCGGTCTTGATGTGGAGACTGCCGTCGCAGTGGATGGCCAGGAGACCCTTGACAAGGTCAGTACCTTTCAGCCGCACTTGATTTTGCTTGATATCATGATGCCCAAGCTCAGTGGGTTCGAAGTTTGTAGTCAGCTCAAAGGTGACCCTGCCACGAGTGGAATTATGATTCTGATGGTCACGGCACTCAACGAACTTGGTGATATTGAACGTGCCGTAGAAGCAGGAACCGACGATTTTCTGTCAAAGCCGGTCAACAAAGTTGAACTTCTCAAACGGATCGAGAACATGCTACGACTTCGCCACGTAACCGATGAAGCGGAGCGGATGCGACAGTACATCCAAAAGATCGAAGAACGACATTAAATTTCGAGTCGGTATGTTCGCCCCCGATGTTCATTGGTTGTTTCAACTTGTTATGACGTCAGCCAAATCGATTTTTTTGCCGCTGCTCGGCTTTGTGTTGCTCACCCCCGTGCTTTACGCCGACGATGCACGCCGGGTTGGTCTCGACTCGGTCGCGGCCGAGCCCGACTCTGCCAAACTGCAGTTGCTCGACCGACTGATCTCCCAGCTAGGTAGCCAGCGGTACGTCGAAAGGCGGCACGCTCAACAGCAACTTCGCCAGGTTGGGATTCCTGCCTTTGACAGGCTGCACGCAGCATCCAGTCACGTTGATCCGGAGATTGCTGCTGCGGCTGGATACTTGCTGGGGAAAATTTCGATCCCCTGGGTTGATGCCGATGATTCTCCTGCCATTCGATCCAAATTCAGTGATTATGCAAATCAGTCTAATGATCAACGGGTTAAAATCATCGAGCAACTTGCGGACATGCCGCGTTCCGACAGTGTAGCAGCTCTTTGTCGCATTGTGCGGTTTGATTCGGTCGAGTACGTCTCCCGCACCGCAGCAACAGCTTTGCTGCGATCGGAAGACGGTCAGGACGAACTCCAAAAAGTGGCCCCTGTCGCGATTGCCACAGAGCTTGGCAGCAGTAGCCGACGGGGTGCTGACTGGTTGCGGCTGTACCTCCATCAGCAGAGTGAGCCGCAGGAGGCGCTCGAGTCGTGGAGGGAGATCATTGATGAAGAAGCAAACCTTGTTCGTGGCTCGAGTGGAATTTCGCAAACCGGAATGGATCAAACCACCGATCGAGTTGTGGTGGAACTCATGTGGCATTTACTGGACCTTTGCCAGGAGTTAGACCAGACCGAACAGGCGCTCGACATGATGGCGCGCATTCTCGATCACGACCCTGATCAATTCGAAACAACGATGGTAGAATTGATCGACTGGTTTTCCGAGATCCAAGCCTGGGAGGCACTCGACGAGCTATTGACTCGCTATCAGCAGCGACTTGCCCAATCGCGTCGTCCCCAGTATGTGGCAGCCATTGCCCGCCAGGCACAGGGACGTCTTGAGGAGGCACAACAACTGGCTGCTGCCGCGCTGCATTGCCCCGTTCAGCAACCCCTGGAAAGGTTGCACGATGCGCAGGGCTTTTTATTGCACCGTGGCCAGTGGGAGTGGGCCGAGCAGGAATATCGCGCTACGATCGATGCGGAACCTATTGACTCGCCATGGTCGCTGATTGCCCGTACCTGGCTTGCTAATTTGCTGTTTGATACTAATAAACACCAACGAGCCGCCGAGGCACTCCAGCCCCTTGAGGAACGCATAGAACAGGACACCGATTTTCGCAACGTTTACAACCGGATTCGGAAGCGATTTGCCTCGGATAGCGGTGGATCGTGGCTCATGACGCCAAAGCGACTGGCAGCACGACGCCACTTTTTTCTGGCTGCCCACTTTCGGGACCAAAGAGATAACCCTGCCGAGCAGAAGCACCTGCGTGCTTCCATCGAACTTGATCCCCAGGATGCCGATGTGGTGATTGCGATGTACGGGGCCCGCGGTACCGACGATGCGTGGCGCGACGAAGTCCGAACGCGGATTGCTGCTTTAACTCGGGAATTTCAGCGTGAAATCGACAATGCTCCGGACGACTCCATGGCCCACAATCAGTGGGCATGGCTGGTTAGCAATACCGAGGGTGATTTCCAAAAGGCCATTCGTTATTCCCGGCGATCACTTGATTTGTTGCCCGAGGGAGCCAGTTCGGCTGGATATCTTGATACACTGGGGCGGTGTTACTTCGCTGCAGGTGATTACAAAAACGCAGTGAAATATCAACGTGAGGCAGTCGCAAAAGATGGTTCGATGCAAGTTCTGCAGCGACAACTGGATGTTTTTGAAACCGCCTTGGCCTCGCAGAAGCAACCGTGACTTTGACCGGCGTATCCGGCTCTGACGCCCGGATTTTCCCGAACGGTGCTTTTGTCTACTTGGGCCGCGAAAAAATCGACTGGCTCTTGACGATCACATGGTCATCGGGAAAGGTGTGGAACGCCTGGACTTTCAGGCTGTGATCGCGAGATTCCAAATTGATGTAGCTCAAAGCTCCCAGCCCGAAACGGCCGCTTGATTCAAAATGGTGTACCATTCCTTTCCGCGAACCGGCTAACGCAAGTTCTTTTTGGTAAAGCCAAAAGGCCTCCTGGTCGACCGGTTCCAGCGAGAATTCGACTTCATAGTGGACACCGCCTCGACAATTGACCCGGTCATCGCAGGATCCCTTGAGTTGATGCGACATCAACCTGCGCTTTTGCGGGAGGGGGTGATGGGCAGCCGTTGCCACTTCCGTCAGAATCAGCCCTTCATATTGCCAGGTAACCAGATGTCCTGTGCTGGTAATTTGAACGGTTGCCGAGTAACCACCCCGATCGATTGTGCGCGTACGGTGGACCTCAAACAACTCCGGGTGGAGTGGCCGTCCATAAAGCTGAAATACTAATTCAGCAATTTTTGGTCTTACTGACAGCACAAGGAAGGGCTCCTGAACTCAGCGAGGCGTCGTCTCCGTTTGAGCACGACGCCTCCTGCACGCTCTTTTATCTATCGCCATGGTTGCTTCAATCCATCACCATGACTGTTTCAAGGTTGCTTCGGCATCAAACACTTGCCTTAGCACTAACAACAGGTTTCATTATACTCGTCGGCGAAACAGACTACAAAGGTCGGTTCTCCGGCTGGGTATTTCCGGCGTATTCGGGGTTGACAATTTTGCAATTTCTGCTGCCACAGATGTTTTCCGCTGATTTTGGAATGGTGGATCGCGCACAACCGATTGAGAATCCAATCGCTTGTCGATTTCGACAGCCTGCCGGGGTGCTTGACCAAAGTTCGCGTGGTGGTCATATGGCTGGGGCGAGTCTATTTGCGGGGCGCACTGCGCCGAATTTAAGCTGTGTGCATACTGTCACCATGAAGTGAGGTTATCCAGTCAACGCATTTCCTGCCAGGTGTTCGATGGGACTGGTTTTTCATAAAAGGTGGTTGATGGATGGACATTTGTGTTCGCGTTGACGACCTGTCATGCTCGCGCCACAATTGGCCGGGTCTGATCGTGTGCCAAAAAAAAGTTGAGGATTCAGCAGGTAGCAGCCACTCCTGAGAATTTTTTCCTCGGTATTTCAGAGAGATGGCGTTTCACCAGGTCTCATGGGCTTTAAGGATCTCATGTGTTGAAGGAACTGTACGACCGACTGTTGGGAGCCTTCGGACCGCAACACTGGTGGCCTGGGGACTCACCTTTTGAAGTCATGGTCGGTGCGATACTGGTGCAAAATACCTCTTGGAAGAATGTTGAGCGGGCGATCGCGAACCTCCGCGACGAAGGCTTGCTCGAGCCTTGCCAACTATTCGAATTGCCAGTCCAGGAGCTACAGGAGCTTATTCGTCCGGCAGGCTATTTTCGGATCAAGGCAAAGCGGTTGCGAAATTTACTCCGGCTTCTGGTAGAACAATACGCTGGTTCCACAGAAGCAATGTTTGCCAGTGACCCGGAGAGACTCCGCGAGCAACTCCTGGCGGTCAACGGGATTGGTCCGGAAACGGCCGATTCGATTCTTCTTTATGCTGCCGGGGTGCCGACTTTCGTGGTCGATACGTACACCCATCGGGTACTTGCCCGCCATGGTTGGATTGGCTACGAAGCTGACTATGACCAAATCAAAGAGTACTTTCAGGACGGTCTTCCCGACGATGCCCCTATGTTCAATGAATATCACGCCCTGTTGGTTCGCGTGGGGCACGACTACTGCCGAAAAACGCCAAAGTGCGACACCTGCCCTTTGCGAGAGATGTTGCCACCGGGTGGGCTCAGTGAGCCTGATTGAGGGTCAGCAACTTGCAGTTGGGATTCTTTGTTGTAATCGGAGTTGA
>JAKVCB010000158.1 GCA_022448345.1 Pirellulales bacterium | reverse complement strand
CCGGGATGGCCCCTGTCAACTGGCAAAAAAAAACGACGGCCGGACACTTTGCACCCCCACAACCGCAACCTGCGCTCGCGGGGTAAAGAATCCAGACATCGTTGTCTTCTCTAATTAGCAGCGCCTCGTAAAATCAAGATGCAATGACGAACGGACAAAATCGCAACAAAACCTAATGACGCTGGCACAATGCCCGATTGATCGGGTGGTGCAAAGGGACCAGCAATTGCCCAGCAGGGCGGTCAAAAGAAAACGGCGTTTAAAGTTCTTCGCACCCTAAAGGATGTTTGGATCTTAGAAAAAGAACCCTGCGGCCGTCGTGTTCCGTTAGCAACCTCGATGTACTCGATTTACCTGCTCTCAACTTCGTTCTGATGAAGTGAACGAGCACCTGACTGAATGGTTCACGCTGGCCGGAGATATTCTTGCGAACTGCATTCAGGATGTCCCTACACCGGCAATAGTACGCACCAGTTCAACAGAGTCAAGCATTTGGAAAATTGGTTTGGCAAGCAAACCATCACCGTCCTTTCAATTCGGCGCAAGCCTCCCAAAACACTGCGACCTGGTCGAATAACTAGTTAATTTGGGGGGGAGCGGATACAACCTCCTGGAGGCATTGATCGCGGGGCAGACATTCGGGCCACGAGACAAAAGTCGAGAACCACGCAACGCACCGAGAACCACGCAACGCACCATGACGACTTGTCACATTGGACTCTGTCCGGGGATGGCACTGGCGGCGAATAACTCGGCGCGGCGATCCACCGTGGTGCGGTGGTGTTGGCGCCGCTGGAGCTTGACCACGCAGCCCGAATTTTGCGCAGTGCCGCTGCACAGGCTTTGGCTGCCGGCGAAACAACACCCGACTTACAGAAGGGGGCTGAAACCTACGACCATGACCGACCACATTCTCCAGAATCAATCTTAAGGAATCGAGGAATCGCTTGGTTTTCCAGTTGGCAATCGCGTTGACTTGCTTCTCCGTCAGGCTTTGCTAGACTGGGATTGTTCGCCTGCTGTTGGAACAGTTCGGGCAGAACCGTTAGGAAGAGGCTTTCTGTGAAGTGTTACGTTCATTCTGATCGATTCTTGCGCTGCGCGCGGCGGGCCGTGATTCTGGGTGGATTGGGTGTTTTTTCTGTTGTACCGCTCTTGGGGATGCGCGAGCAGGCGATCGCCCAACCAAGAAATCAGCCCCGAAACCAGACCCGTTGGGACGCTGCCCGGCGGCAAATGTTCGAAACGGCAATTGCTGGCAATGGAGTCACGAATAAAGCGGTACGTGCGTCGATGCGGTCGACGCCACGCCACGAATTTCTCCCCAAAGCCCAGTGGAAACATGCGTATCTCGATATGGCTCTACCGATAGGAGGTGGCCAAACAATTACCTCCCCGTTTGTGGTAGCCCGCATGACCGAAGCACTCGATCCGCAACCAACGGACCACGTACTTGAGATTGGTACTGGTAGCGGATACCAGGCTGCCGTGCTGAGCCCGATCGTGGCAACGGTGTACTCGATTGAAATTGTCGAATCGCTCGCTCGCCGGGCAAACCGAACTTTAAAACGATTGGACTACGAAAATGTGCTAACCAAAGCTGGCGACGGTTACCTTGGCTGGCCGGAGCACGCGCCCTTCGACAAGATCATTGTGACCTGTTCTCCGGACAACATTCCCGTACCACTTGTCCAGCAACTGCGTGAGGGGGGACGAATGGTCATCCCTTTGGGAAAACGTTATCAGCAAACACTTACCGTGCTTCGAAAAGTCCATGGCAAGCTGGAGCACGAGGCCCTGGAACCCACTTTTTTTGTCCCCATGACCGGCAAGGCCGAACAACTCCGCGACCACACCAGCGAGTCAACGGATTGCCAGTTGGTGAATCGTAGTTTCGAAGTCGCCGACGACCAGGGCTATCCTCAGGGCTGGTATTACCGTCGCCGCGCACAGGTCGTACACGATCCCAATGCGCTAGCTGGAGAGAAAGTGCTTCGCTTGCACAACGACATTCCTGGCCAGGGAGCCCAGGCACTGCAAGCCATTGGTGTCGATGGGCGACATATGCAGAAAATCCGGATCCATGCTCGCCTGATGGGGACACAACTTCGCGCAGGCCAGACCGACGAACAGACTCCCAGAATTGAACTTGTCTTTTACAACCGAGGGCGATCCCCCATTAAGCAAACGATGCTGGGTCCGTGGACAGGAACCTTTGATTGGAAAGAAATCGGCAAGTCGATTTCTGTTCCGCAACAGGCCAGACTGGCTGTTTTGACACTAGCAATGTACGGAGGTGTAGGCGAATTATTAATTGACGAGATCGATATTCAAATCGTGACACCCGATTAAAGAAGGCTATTTTCCAGAGGAACACGAGCTTTCAGAGGAACACGAGAAAGCTTTCAGAGGAACGCGAGAAAGAAAGAGCAGGGGCATGGAACGGAGATTTATCCGCGTGGCGGTCAGCGCTACGGTTGTCGCTTTGGTGTGTGCTGAATGCAGCAGCCAGGAGACGACCGGAGATTCACAACCAACCGTCGTCATTACTACTTACACAACGGGACACTTCAAACTCCATACCGATGTTGCCGAGCCCCAAGCCCGGGCAACGCTGGTAGCGATGAACGCGGCCCTGGACTTTGCAATTTCGCACTGGAAACGTCCCCTTCGGGGTCAATTGGAATGTTACCTTGCGGAAAACGTAGCCAAATGGCCAACCAATGCTCTTCCGCATCCGTTGGCCAGAATTTGGATTGGCAAGATCGGAGGAGCAACGATTTCCGAAGCCGTACACGCTTCTGGAAATCAACAACTGCAGGCAACCATTTATGCCTCAACAGGCACCGGCGTTCCTGAACACGAAGTCGTCCACGCCTATTGCTGCCAGTCGTTCGGAGCCCTGGGGCCGGACTGGTACAAGGAAGGAATGGCAACGGTCGCCTGCTATGAGGTCGGGTATCAACCTGGCGTTCGCTGCCCGGCAGACTTTGTCTCGATTCTTCGAAAACGTCCTGCCACGACTCTGCACAACATCGTACAGGCGGGACCTTTTACCAAGTCAACCGCAGCCTCCCTTAATTTAATGGTGGCCGAACGTGACCACCCAAAACGTCCGGTACTCCTGGAGGGTTCGACTGCTGTGACAGTCGCCGCACTCGATGAAATGCGTCGGTCGTACGCACAGAGCTGGGCCCTCTGCTATTTCCTCTTGAAGAACCCCAACTATGCCTCCCGTTTTCGCCGGCTCGGCGAACATTTTCTGGTCCAACAGCGAGACTCCTTTAGCCCCCTGTTTGGACCGGTGGGTCACCAGCTCGCTTTTGAGTTTGACCAGTTTTTACAACACGTTGATGTCGGGTACCGGGTCGACTTGTGCTGCTGGGATTGGAGTCGAGGCTTTCTAACACTCCAACAGCACAGCCCCATCAGCCGGCGCATCGAGGCCGCACGAGGGTATCAAGCTACGGGATTAATGGTTGAGTCGGGCAAAACGTACGCTTGCAAAACAGTCGGCCGATGGTCAACCGGTGGGGGCACAGAATCTGTCGGTGCTGACGGAATGGCAGATGGATCGGGAAGGCTCGTGGGCGCCGTATTGCATGCGGATCGCTTGACCATACCGGTCGAACTGGGAGCAGACGCAACCTTTACAGCGCCGGCATCTGGCAAGCTGTATGTCCGCTGTCGCGATGCGTGGCACCAACTTGCTGACAACACCGGTTCGGTTTGCGTGGAGTTCTCCCAGGCAAGGTAAGTCTTGAATCACTTACCCTTCGAGCACACAAGAGAGCTCAGGGCTGGTGGGCCTGGAGAAAATCTCTTTCTGCCGTCCGGTCCCAGCTTTCGACCTCGACCAGCGGAGTGGTGCAAATTTGGGGATAGAGAACAATCCTGCCATCCACCAGTTGTTCCTTGACCAACTGGAGTGCCTGCGGAAATTGATCCAGGCTGCCAACCATGGCCAAATGCTGACCTGGATCCAACTCCCCGGCAGCACACATCCGTAACGCCTCGGCTACGTCAGCCGGCGAACCGCCACTGGACCCGACGATCTTGGTTTCCTGGTAGTGCACTCGGATACTGTCGAGATCCAGCAGATGCTTTCCCTTTTTCAACCCCCCAAACAGATTCAACACACCTCCCTTACCAAGCAACTGCTGGGCATCATTTTGCACTTCTCGAATTCCGACAGCCACAATGACGTCATCCGCTCCGTGCCCATCACTGAGCCTGGTGAGAACTTCTTTACACCGGTCGGCGGTGACCGCGTGGATTTGCGTCTCGCTTTGTGCACAACGAGGCACGAGCACGCGCCGAGCCCAATCGAGCCGCTGATCCGCCACATCGACAACCAGAAGATGCCGGGGGCGAAACCGGAGCGCCGCCTCAGCGTGGAGTCGCCCCATTGGCCCAGCTCCAATGACAACGACGATCCCCCCCTGGCGGATTCCCAACGCAGGGATTCGGGAAGCTGCCGGAGATTGCTGAGAAAAGTGAACATGGCGATCTTGCGCAGAAATGACACACGAAAGAGGTTCACAGAGCGCGCCTGAGAAAAACGGAACTTCATCAGAGGCGACCGGCAGCAGGCACTCGGCAGCCAACGTTTCTTCGGTGACCAGCATATACTCAGCCAGATGACCAGGGAGGGTATACCCAACCGCCACCTTTTGCATTCCTTCGGCATGGTTGCGATAACACTCCCGGTGATTGATCGGCGGATGGTCGACTGCTGGCTGTGTTGCGTAGCGCTGGCCAACCGGATACCGGGCAGCCACACGATTTCCGGCGGCTACCACCGTCACACAACCTTCGTCCCCCAAGGTGATTGGGTGCTCGCTCGGATCCCAACCACCGAGCAGAGCATGCTCTTTGCCTTGGGCAATAATTTTTAAATTGGAAGAGCAGACACCTGCCGCATCCACTTGTACGAGTAGTTGATCACCATTGGGCGTTGGTACGGGTACTTCCTCGACACGAATTGCGTCGAAACTAGGGCCATGGAGCCGTACGGCTTGCATCGTTTTGGGAATTTTCATGGTCATCGGTCTTTTCCTACATGACTTGGGGAGACTGCACAACAACGAGTCGGGAAAACGGGACCTGGCTTGCCCACTGCGCCTGGGAATTACCGCACAACTTGGGGCCCGGATGGCTTGCTACCATAAACTTGACGACCCCAATTCTTCGCGGGCTGCAAGAAGATGCTTTGTAATCAATTCTCGAGAACTGGCGGAACCACCCGAGTGACACCAAAGTTCTTCGAACAACTGAAGCGGTTGTTTTTGTGGCTGCTCGCCCAATAGCAACTCGATAGCTGCGGCAGCTCCCAGGGAAAATTTTCGGGGCGCGACCTGGTGGTCCAGTACGATTCGCATCGTACCGATTAAACGATCGTCCCAGCCCAGCTTTCGCACAGGGTCGCGAATCAACCGGTCCACCTTATCGTGAAGATAAGGGTTGGTCATTCTCTCCAGTAAATCTTCGACATAGTCTTGCCATCCTTGTGAAGTAAAGACCGGGTCAACACCTGCATACCGCTCACAAAGTGCTTTTCCTGATTCCTCAACAAATGCTTCTCGAGCCATGCCGAACAGTGGTGTCGCTCGGACCTCGGATACCAACTTGATATCCTTTCGGTAAGCCAGGTAGCCAATCAGGGCATGGGTGGCGTTGTGGCCGTAAAGCTTTGCTTCTTCAAAGGGTATCAGGTCCGCTTTTTCTTCGAAGACCTCAATTCCCCGCTGGTAATCGCCCCAGGCAATGCGACTCACAAGAATTCGATTGAATTGCTCCACGAGGACAGCCTGCTTCATTCCTGTAACCAACGGAGCCAGTTTGGCGCTTTTAATTTGTTGCTCCTCAGTGACCACGCCACTCATTTTTCCAATTACGGTGTTCACAAATTGGACCTGGCGGTCGAGTTGCTCGGCACCCAATTGCGGCAATTCCTCAAGGACAGCCCCGCGCAGAAGCTCAGCCCCGGCGTTGTGATTCTCGGCGGCATAAACGACCGTGCGCTGAGGCGAGGAACGATTCATCCGGGAGTCGATTCCTTGGGCAATAAGCCAGGCGGGGCTTGGCGTTGCACGACGATAGAAATCGACACTGGGAAGTGCGGTCGCGATTTCATCTGCTTCAGCAATTGCCTCAACGAGTGCCGCCTTATCGACCGAATCGGTGGGGTTATAAATCTCAATGCCAGAGACTTCATCTTGGAAAACGCCGTCTGAACCGGCTACGTTAATGCAATAGGTACCGCCCGCTTGTCGAACGTGGTGCACAATTTCCGGCAAAACATCCGCGACCACAATCCGCTGGAAATTATTCGACCGATAGGCCTCCAACGCAAAAAGACCACTTTGAATAGGCCCAAACCCAATCCCCACAAATGTTTTTTTCATAGCAACAACCGAAAGCACAATTTGATAAAGCTATCAGGATAAACGACGTTTTCAGGATGGTGCAGCTATGCCTGCTGGCCTACCTGCCCCAACGATGAAGATGCAAGACGACTTACTTGGGAGTGAAGGCCGTTCGCAGGGTCCTGCTTCGGTCTAATTTGAACAAAAACAGGAACAAAACAAGGGGGAGTGATGCCCGATCAACAAGTGTTCCAGGGAAAAAATGCTTTGGTGACCGGTGGATCACGTGGAATCAGGCAAGCCGTTTCTATCCGCCTGGCCAGCGAGGAGGCCAACGTAGCTGTAAACTAGGTTTCACGCGAAGAATCGAACACCATGACCGGTCAATTGTTCGCGGCAAGCGGTCGACGGGTGTCGTTGCCGGGACAGGGGATAGATTGCGCAGCCACGCTCCCCCGCATTACCGGTCCCCCCCCTACACATGAATATTGACCTGGTGCCGGGAGGGCTACGCAGTCGCCTTGAGTTCACCCGCTAGCGACCCCAGGCATCACGGAGACAGCCCAGCAGACTGCGCCGAACACGACAGGAGCCCCCTGGCGATACCGATTCGATTGACCTACATTGCGAATCATCAGTGTAGCGCATCGCGTTTGCCGACATGCCACAGTTGACACTTGGTGGGCCAGAAAAGTGCCCCCTTGCATCACTGGGGCGAGAGGTCAGAATCTTCTGACACCTGCGTACCGACCCCACAACTGCCAACGGTGGCAAAACTTTTGGGCCTTGGCTGAAATTGTACAAACCGGAGGGTAACGATGTCCGACTCAATCCACAATTCTTATGCTTTAGCCAAGGAGCAGTACGCCGCATTAGGGGTCGATACCGATAAGGTGATTGAACGAATTCAGGAGGTTGCAATCTCCGTACACTGCTGGCAGGGAGATGATGTCAGTGGATTCGAACGGGCGGGCCAGGAACTGACAGGGGGTATTGCTGTTACGGGCAATTATCCCGGAAAGGCCTCCACACCCGATCAACTGCGTGACGATGCTGAAAAGGCTTTTTCGCTCATCCCCGGCAAACACCGATTCAATTTGCATGCAAGTTATTTGGAGAATAATGGCCCGCCTCTCGACCGCGACGAAGTGGAGCCTGCCCACTTTCAAGGCTGGATTGATTGGGCCAAACAGCACGGCTTGGGGCTTGATTTTAATCCCACCTTTTATTCCCACCCCAAGTCGGACGATGGATTCACGCTGGCGCACCCCGACCCTGCTATCCGCCAGTTCTGGATTGACCACGGAGTCCGTTCGCGGCAAATCAGCGCCGCGATCGGCGAGCAACTAGGTTCACCGTCGGTCAATAATATCTGGGTCCCAGACGGAATGAAAGACATGACCGTGGACCGCAAAGGCCCTCGCGAGCGACTCGCCGAGTCTCTTGACGCTGTACTTGCTGAACCTATCGACAAACAGTTCAACCTTGACGCCGTTGAATGCAAACTGTTTGGACTCGGCTCGGAGAGTTACGTGGTTGGTTCCCATGAATTTTACTTGGGATATGCCATCACCCGTCAAACTGTGCTCTGTCTTGATGCAGGCCACTTCCATCCTACGGAGGTCATCTCCGATAAGATCTCTTCCGTACTCCTATGGGTTGAGCAACTATTACTCCACGTCAGCCGGGGGATCCGCTGGGACAGCGACCACGTGGTGACGCTCACCGATGAGCTACAGGCCATCATGCAGGAACTCGTTCGTGGTGACAACCTGGGACGGGTCCACCTTGGCCTTGATTTCTTTGACGCCAGTATCAACCGGGTTGCCGCGTGGGTCATCGGAACCCGCTGCGCCATTAAAGCGCTGTTGATGGCCATGCTTGAACCAACCAACATGGTGCGAGACTGCGAACAAAACGGCGATTTCACAGGTCGCCTGGCTTTGCTTGAGGAGTTCAAAACCTTGCCCTTTGGAGCGGTGTGGGATTACTACTGCCTCCAGACGGAGGTTCCACCAGGTGGCAGGTGGCTGGAAGACATCAGGCAATACGAACGTACGGTTCTTTCCTTGCGTGGTTGATTTTTGCTCTACCAGAAAACAGTTCCACAACCATCCCCACCGCTGTCGCGAGCAGCCCAACTGAAGCCATCCGCCTGATTAGGGCTGACTGCTACCGTGTTTAAAAAGGGCTGCCCTTCGGTCGCAGTTCGTTCCTTTCAAAAACCAGGCACCCTGCCGGGACCAACGCTTTCCCAGAGGAAGCCGATTTTTTTGAGAAAGATTACCGCCAAGCTAAAATCGGCCCCCCCAGGGCCAATAGTGGATCCTCCAGGACCAGAGGCGTTCTTTATCGAATTCCCAGACCTTTTTTGAGTATTTCGTAAAGGGCCTCACCACCGCTGGCAAGACAAGTGCCCCCCCTCAAAGGGATTCGGCCACAGAAATTTGGATCCTCGCTAAACTTTGGGGACGATTCGGCCGAGACAACCGATAGGGCCATGTTCGATTGGACGGGTTTGTTTGATTGAACAGATCAAGACGCATACAATAAAATTCATGCCATTTCAATTTGCAACTCGTTTTTGCATCACGTGCGGCTGTACGAGTCCCGCCTGGGCGGGACCTTCTTGCACCGTCTGAGCTCTCAACGTGAGAGCCCATTTGTTTCTTTCCGGCAATTCACTTGATCCGGAAAACCTTCTGCCCACCTGGCAAACATGGCTTCCGATTTCCGACTCAAAGATCGTCTTCCAGATATCACCCAACGGATTGTCGAAACCTACGACTCGGT
>JAKVCB010000157.1 GCA_022448345.1 Pirellulales bacterium | reverse complement strand
CTTCGGCCCTACCCCGCCCGCTCCCCGCGCCGCTTTCGCCCCGACCGAAAGACCTATTTCAAATCTTCCCAGGTATACTCCGGCCGAACGTGATCGCTGCCAAGAATTTTTCCATCCGCTTCGACATACGGGTCCACGAAATAGTTCAGCGGAGGCCCCGCCTGGCGAGGCTCAAGGAGAATGTCGCGCCCGGTGCTGAGTGCAACACGATTCTCTGTCAGGCTGCCAAAATAATAGTCTTTCAAGTGGGGGTTTTTGTCGGCCTCTGAAATGTCCACCGGAACCCAGCCATACTGGTCGTCAAAAAACAAGGCCCAGCAGTGGTAGCCTGCGATCGTCCCGGCACCACGCTCAGGGGGCAAAGGAAAACCAATCTCAAACCGGGCCGGAATCGACCGGGACCGCGCCAGGGAAATAAACAAACTGTGAAAATCGGTGCAGTTCCCACGACCGGTGTCGCACACCCACAATACGTCCCCGTTGCCGAACCCTGGCTGCGACTTGTCGTAGGCAACGTGCCGATCTACGCAGTCGTACAACAATTTCGCCTGCTGCAGGTGACTCAGGCCCCCTGAAAAGGAGGGCAATAATTGAAGTGGTTTTCCAGCCGTAGGGACAAGCCGGCTTTCGCCCAGGTAAAGTCGCCGCTCTTGGGCCGAGAGGGATTTTGTCGGCTCCCCCTCCTCTGCCGCGCGCAGCGCGTGTAATTCTTTTCGCTCAATCGTATAGTCGACAGAAAAAGAATATTCCTCGGGAGCCGGTTCCAACTCGAAGTAGAGTATCGAGTTTCCAAACTTCCTGCCACGATTCACCTGGTAACGACCTTCTCCAAGCGAGGTCCCAACCATCGTCACCTGCTGGCTGCCATCGGAGGCTGGCACTGGCAGCCACACGCGGACCTGATGAAATTTTTCAAGTCCCCGCAGGGTAGCGCCATATCTCAGCTGAAATTTTCGCGACTTCTCCTCGGTGGCCTTTGCCTCGGTAGCCTTTCCCTCGGTGAACTTTCCCTCGGTGAAGTTATCTTCCGTGGAGTTGCCTTCGGCGGCCGTCACGTCCGCACCGGTACCAACAGACACAACCATGACCATCAGCAAGAGACAAACCGTATGCATCGCTAATAACTCGCGCTGGGCCCCGCAGCGGACTTCGTATGCTGCAAACCGTTTATTTTAGTGGCTGCCCGGCACGTTTTACAGGGACCAGGTCCTGGCGGCGCGCAATCTCCAGCCCGAAAAGGCTCGACAGAGCCCCTGGTAAACAGTATTCTCCAGGGAGACCTTGAGCCTCCAGCATGACGGCCGTTTTTATGCTCCCATTTTTTCTGCGGTTCCAAGAGCAACCATGCACGGGTCTTCTTTTACCCCTCGTGTGCACAGGCTTTACGTGAGCGTCCTCCTAGGTCGGCGTGTCTGACCTGGCATTCTTCGTTACAGGCCCTCTGCGCCTGTTGATCAGTAGCCCCACACCGCTTTCGGTTTTCCATGTCCAAACCAATCAACCAGGCCTCCCCTGAAGACCGCCGAGATTTTTTAAAGAAGGCCTCCGCTGCGCTAGTGATCCTCTCTGCCCACGAAACGGGTGCTGAAGCAACGCAACCCGCAAACCCCCAAAAAAGCGACCTCTTTCAACCAGAATCATTCTGGGCCGACCGCATCATGCCACCCGAGGACGGCAAGCGACTGGGATGGTTTGTCGATACGCGACGCTGCTTTGGATGTCACGGCTGTGAAGTCAGCTGCAAATCAGAAAATGATATTCCCCTGGGAAACTTCATCCGGCAAACCATCTACCAGGACGTGGGCGAATACCCCAAGGTTGCCCGGCTGTTTTTGCCCATGTCGTGCCAGCACTGCGAAGACGCGCCCTGCCTGAAGGCGTGTCCTTGCGGGGCAATCCACAAACAGTCTGGCGGCACCGTTGCGGTCGATTACAACCTTTGCTGCGGGCATGGAACTTGTGCCGAAGCTTGTCCCTATGGGGCGATCTATCTTGATCCTGTCGCTAAACAGGCAGTCAAGTGCCACAACTGTTATCACCGCACCGACGAAGGTTTGGAACCGGCCTGCGTACCAACCTGTCCTGCCGAGGCCCTTTATTTTGGAGATCTCAATGATCCGGAATCAAAAATCAACCAGGCCATGAAGGAAGCCGAGGCATCGACCGGAGAACTACAACAACTTCGGCCAGAAAAGGAAACAAAACCTCGCATGTGGTTTGCCGGCCAGGCTCCCGTGGAAGTTGAAGCCAAGGTTCCCCAGGAAGGCGAATCCTACCAGGCTGAGGCCTACGACATCTACAACTGGAAATCGTCATGAAACCTCCAACTTCTTCACGAAGGCAGTTCCTCAACCTGGGACTGGCTGCCGGCGCGGCAACCCTGGGCGGCGGACAAACGTCAGAAGCAACCCCTCCGGCTGACGCACCTCTTCCACAGGGAATCGACCTTGAAAAATGGAACGCCATCCGCCAGGCGCCTTACGCGACCGGTTCCTTTGAAACCATGCCGGGAGTCTGCCAACTGCCAGGCCCCAAGGCAAAGCGCAATTGGCCCGACCCCAACAAGTACAAGAACGTTCAAAAAATCCCCGGCATGTGCCAGCTTTGCAGCACCGTTTGCGGCATTATTGGTTACGTCAAGGAGGGCCGGCTCATCAAGGTCGATGGCAACCCGAACGATCCCAACAGTCGTGGCCACCTGTGTGCCCGCGGACAGGCAGCCCTGAACCATCTCTACCATCCCGAACGCCTGCTCTACCCTTTGCGCCGGGTGGGAAAACGGGGCGAAGGAAAATGGCAGCGGATCTCCTGGGATGAAGCGCTCGATCAAATTGCGGCCCGACTTAAAGCCGTGCGCGACAGCGGGCACCCGGAAGAATTTGCGTTTCACCAGGGGCGTCAACGCAGTAAAGATGCCCTGAAGCGGTTCCTGGATGCGTACGGCACAAAAACCCAGCTCAGCCACCGCGCGCTCTGTTCGGGCAATCGGCGGGCTGCCAACCTGACCTACTTGTGGGAAAGCGATTGGGACCTGAACGATGTCGAGCATTCCAAGTACATTTTGAATTTCGGCTCCAACGCGTTTGAAGCGCACCAGGGGCACGTACCGTTTGCCAACCGCATCCAAAACGGACGCTACAAAAACGGTGCCAAGCTCGTCACCTTTGATGTGCGCCTGTCCAATACGGCCGGAAGCAGTGACGAGTGGTTTGCCCCGTTCCCGGGAACCGACGGGGCGATTGCCCTGGCGATGGGCCATGCGATTGTTGAAGCGAACCTTCATGATCAACAATTTATCGACCGCTGGACCAATGTAACGGTCGACCAGCTGCAGAACCATTTAAGACCCTACACCCCCGCATGGGCCGAAAAGGTAAGCGGTGTCCCGGCGCACGATATCCGCCGAATTGCCCTGGAGTTTGCGGCTGCCGCGCCTACCTGCACAACGATGTGCAATCGTGGCAGTTCGGCCCACCTGAATGGTTTTTACAACGACCGGGCCATCAACCTGCTGAACGCCCTGGTTGGCAGCGTCGGGAAAAAAGGAGGCTGGTGCTGGAGCCCCTGGGGAGGGCTCGACCCGATTGTCAGCCCGCCCCCCATGCCACCAGGCGCCACGACTGAGAGCGTCCTGGAAGACCCGCCCGAATATCCGCTGGCAAACGTGTGGAAGCGGATGCGGGTCGGAGAAATTGTCTACCTCTACCTGCTGCAAGGCCGCGCAAAACTCCAGGCCTACATGACCTACAACCTCGACTCACCATTAACCTGGCCTGAAGAGAGCCTGACCCAGCAGGTCCTCTGCGACGAAAACCTGATCGATTTTCATGTCTGCATCAATGCGTTCTACAACGAAACGGCCCACTATGCCGATATCGTACTTCCCTGGGCCACTTACCTTGAACGATGGGACCTTGATGCGCGGGCTTCCTACAACCTGCGACCTTACGTGGGCCTTCGGACTCCCATGGTCGAACCCCTGGGGGAGTCGCGGGATGTGCGGGATTTTTTCCCCGAACTTGCCCGACGGATTGGCGGGGGCATGGAAAAATGGTACCCGGAGTCGACAGTCCGGCAGTACATGGAAACGTGGGCGGCAAACGTCCCCGAAAATCCTGCCACCGGGAAAGGGGGACTCGACCGCTTGCTGGAGGAGGGGACCTGGGAGGCCGACCGCGAACCTTTTTACGAACCGTACAAGATTCCTTTGACCGACGAGGAGTTGCTTGCCACCGAAGTCGACCAAGGGGGGATCATTACCAAAGATGGAATCGGCATCGGGATCATGGTCGACGGCCAGGCGGTACGCGGCTTCAAAACGCCAAGCCGCAAGCTCGAGGTCCAAAGCGCCTTTATCCAAAGAATTGGCAACAACGAGGACTGCTCGGAATTGATTGCCAAAAGCGGAGTTACCAAAACCAAAAATCGCCCTGCAGCCCACCAGGGGCACGATGTCCAGATCGATGACATGCCCACCTGGTTTCTTCCCAAAGAGTTGTCGAGCCTGAAAAAAGAAGAACTGGTCATGACCAGCTTTAAGTGGAACGTACACAACCATGGCCGCACGATGAATCTCAAGTGGCTTGCTGAAATCGTCCACTCAAACCCCGCCTGGCTGAACCCGGCAACGGCCACACAATTTGGCCTCCAGGACGGGGACTGGATCGAAATCACCTCGTACTATTCCGAACAACTCCGAGAGCAATCCCCCCACCTCAACCGAAACGACCTGCCTTCCCGAGGAGGCAGGCAGCAAGTTTCGACCATGCGGGTTCCTATCGTCACCATGGAGGGGATCCACCCTAAAGCCATTGCCATGAGCAACAGTTGCGGACATACGCAATACACAACGGTTGCCCAGGCAAAGAAGCATCCCTCACAAACCGGGCACCTCGCAGGCAGCGACCTGGCGACCTACCGGGACGCCGACTGGGAACGCAACATGTGGTGGGAAGACCACTCGCAGGGAAACGAGTCTGACTGGAAACCAAACACCGGAAACGGGTGGAACCAGAACAAACTGATGCCTATTTCCCCCGACCCGGTCAGTGGCCAACAGGCATTCCATGACACGGTGGTCACCATCCGGAGGGTTGGTTGATGACGATTCCAAAACCAGAACCGGAGGCGAAACCAAAACTCACCGAGCCACAAACCTTAAGCCACGTCTACGCGCTATTGGGAACACTCTGGCTACAGGAAGTCGACGCCCCATTTCTTTCAGCCCTCCGGAGCCCCCCGCTTGGCACCGCATTCGAAGCCGTTGGTGGCGTGCTGCCTGCTGCAGAGGCGCTCGACGAACTTTCCACCGAATACTGCCGCCTGTTTATCGGCCCTAGAAATCATCTTCCACCACTACAGTCCGTGTGGCAACGCGGGGAACTGGCAAGTGCCATCACCACATCGGTTCAAAAGTTTGCCGGGGCCCTGCACTACAATCCCCCATCCGCATGGCCAGAGACGATGATGGATCACCTGGGAATCGAACTTCTTCTTATGGGGCAGGCAACTTCACACCTGTC
Organism: Pirellulales bacterium; assembly: GCA_022448345.1. Taxonomy (GTDB): domain Bacteria; phylum Planctomycetota; class Planctomycetia; order Pirellulales; family Lacipirellulaceae; genus JAKVCB01. The sequence continues at coordinate 3,653 of JAKVCB010000157.1, read as the reverse complement.
GGCCGGTGCCACCACCGAAGCATCAGACTCCTACCAGTTTGCATCGACCTTCTTCACACAACACCTGCTGTGGACCGACCGTTTTCTCACAGCCACCTCCAATCGCGCTACCCTGCCCTTTTACAAGTCTCTCGCCCAGGTGACGACTTCTTTTCTGGCAAGCGAACAACGCGCATGGCACAACCGGTAACCGGCCGATCAACCAACCGCGTGGCACAATTTCTCTGCAGGCGGCGTTGGCAGCCACAGAAAAGTAAAAGGCTCCGCCAGCCCACAGAAGAAGCGTCGAAAACAGCACGACTGCTTGACCTTACCAGACCATCCTGGAGGTCCATCGTCCTCACAACTCCAGCTTACGGAATTCATCTCGATTTAAGCATCGCCGACGAGGAGGTCCACCTCGTTCCACTCTACGAGTGGATCTTCCGCAATATTGCTACGATCTCATCCGCATTTTGATTTGCAATATCTTTAATTCTCTCTCTCACGTACTTAGTGTCTCCTCTATTTACAATTGATTTCACTTCCCCGAGAACGTCTGGCGAGTGGACATCAATACATAAATCCTCAAGGTCATTGTCAGAAAACAAAGAAACAATTTTCCGGTTTTCTTCTTTCGACACTATGGCAATAGGAACACATCCAGCAAAGGCGGCAATTAAAAGCACATGAAGACGATTACTTACAACATAAGAAAAGCCGCTGTAAAATTGAAGGAAAGAATCAATGTCATACGAGAAAAAACGTTCGACACTGCAGTCGCCACATTCAGCACCGAGCTTTTGCACATAGACATCATCCCTTCGAGTCTGACTGCAAAACACCACCTCATCACGCTCAAAGGCTTCTACCAAACCCCGAAGAAGCCCGACAATATTTGAATCGTAGTCACGATCAAACCCTAGTGTAAAATGACACTCTCGAAAGGAACAAACGAATTTGCGTTTTACCGTATTCGGTTCCGAACTTGTTTCGCATCGGCTCCCGAGTAGAAAAGACAAGTCAGGGAACAATGCAATATGTCGCTCACCAGAATTACGACCCTCAGTCAACGATCCGGTATCACGGTATCCTGTAAAACTCCTAAACGACGAGAGCAACCAATTATATAATGAAAACTTAACAGGGCCCGATTCTTCAGAACTAACCCCCAGCTTCACAACCTTAATTCGTAAACACCAAAAAATGGCATTTGGTAAAAGCGACCGTAGCGCTCGAAAACTCGCCAGGAATGGAGTATTTCGAATACCCCCTCCACCAGGAGCCAAGTATATAAAGACGCGAATCGTAGGATTCAAAACGCATAATAGAAACTTTCGAACAAACTCTGGCTTATCGAGAACAACAGCCCCTTTCAACTTGCAGCCACCATCCGCACTTCCATCTACCAAGGCATAGACGCTCGCTAGCTTGCTGAGTTCGTTGCATAACTCATTTTTTAAAACAAAATCCCCCAAATTCTCTGGGAGGGCTGCGGACAAAAATATAACGTGTTTCATACAGTTCTATTTATTATTGTGGTCAATAGTGAAGACTCGAAAGAGTTAAAACTCAAGGCGATTATCCTACCCGGCTGTGATCCCACACCTCCTCGAAGCGTCCAACAACAGCAGCCGTTGGTCTTGACCGACTAACGAAACAACTCCAGGGCTTCACTGCCAGTCATCCCAACTTGCACGCCCAGCTTTTGGGCCTCCTCAGACACCGCAACCACAGCCGCCTTGAGCATGTCGTCAAAGTCGTTGACTCCCCGCACGATGGCACATGCTTCAGATGTTTTGTTGGCGGTCTCGACATTGATATAGCCACAGGCCAAAAACCCCCGGCTGCCACGCTGGATTAACAGGGGCAACTTCAAATCGATTCGGAGTTGGTCAAACGTATCTTCTGCAGCCATGCTTGTTCTCTTTCTTTTTTTCGAAACACAGGTTGGGGTAGACCGACCACAGGGATGGCCCAAGGCTTCGCTTGACGCAGGAAACAGCGCGTGCCCCACCCCCGGACCAAAAGTTCTTTTCGGAATGCAGCCTGCCGCTCCTTCCATAAAACCTGATTAAAGTTTATCTTCGTAGGCAACAGAATCCTAGTCGCCATCCTAGTCGCTCCGGACCAACTGCAGCCCGCACCGGCCGGCAGGTTTCCAAGACCTGAAATTCTGACCTACCCCGCACAGGACGGGTAGTTTTGCCGAAACCCGTTGCCAGAGTGGCAAATTTTACCGGACTGAACCAGCTGGCCCTCAGGGTGACCACAGCTGACATGAGGATACTCACATGAAACTATTTTTAGATACTGCCGACCTGGACGAAATACGTGAAGTTGCCCGCTGGAGAATTCTCGATGGCGTCACCACCAATCCGACCCATGTCTCCAAGACTGGCCTGAGCCCCCAAAAGCTTTACCCTGAAATTTGCGCCATCTGCCAGGGACCCGTTAGCCTGGAAACGGTCAGCCTCGATGCAGCCGGCATCGTCGAAGAGGGACGGCAGCTGGCCAAGATTGCTGAAAACGTGGTGGTGAAAGTCCCCGTTATGAAGGAAGGCCTCATCGCGGTAAAGCAACTGGCCACGGAAGGAATCCGTACCAATGTCACCTTGAACTTCAGCCCGCTACAGGCCATGTTGGCCGCCAAATGTGGTGCTGCCTACATTAGCCCGTTTGTGGGACGCCTTGATGCCGCAGGCCACTATGGGATGGACCTGGTTCGCCAGATCAAAACGATCTACGACAACTACGAATATCCAACCGAGATCATTGTAGCCGCAGTCCGCCACCCGGTTCACGTGGTCGAGGCAGCCATGGCCGGCGCCCAAATTTGCACCATGAGTTTTGACGTGATGAACCAACTCTATGACCACCCGCTAACCGATCTGGGCGCCGAGATGTTTCTGGAAGACTGGAAAAAAGTGCCCCAGGATGAGGCTTCGTCTTCCTAGCCTTTCCAGTTGGTGCGGGCAAATTCGACGTACACGCGGTATTGCCGCTGAAGAAAAGACTCCATGACTGCCAGTAGCTTTCCAGAATACCTCACCGTCACACGAGACGAACTCGCCAAAGAGACGTCAGTCCGACTTCAGGTCGTTGGCAACATGGAAGATGTGGCCAGGCATATGGCCAACCACATGTTCACTACCATCCTCTCGGCCAAGGACCAGGGACGCGAATTGACGATGATTGCCCCAGTCGGACCGGTAGACCAGTTTCCTATTCTGGCCGAGATGATCAACCGTCATGGCGTCAACTGCCAGGAGACGGCAATCATTAACATGGATGAGTACTTGACCGACAAGGACGAGTGGATTGACCTGGAACACCCACTCAGTTTTCGCGGTTACATGAACCGCAAGTTCTACGACCTGGTCGACGACAACCTGGCACCGCGAACTGAACTTCGGATCTTCCCAGACCCCCGTGACCTGGGCGCAATACCGCGCCTGATTGATCAGCGAGGCGGAGTCGATGTTACCTATGGGGGGATTGGCATCAACGGACACCTGGCATTCAACGAACCAGAAGACAACGCGGAGGTCGACGATTTTGCCGGTCGCCCCACGCGGTTACTCGATCTCACGCCACACACCCGGACCATCAATGCCAATACCGTGGGGGGCGAAATCAGCGTCATCCCACACCGGGCCATCACGGTGGGAATG
>JAKVCB010000156.1 GCA_022448345.1 Pirellulales bacterium | reverse complement strand
TGGGATCGAACCCACCCGAACGGTCAAAAACCCCAACAAAAACAGGCTCAGGAGTCCCGCACTGACAATCGGGTAGACCACGGTTTGAAGATCCATCAGTGTTTCGGTGCGGGCAAAATGAATCACCAGGGCGACCCCTACCATGATCACTGAGAACAGGACCGAAGCCCAGCGGCCTATTCCCAAATAGTGTTGTTCGCTGTGGTTGGCGTTAAAGCGTCGATAGAAATCGGTCGTTACGGTCGATGCTGAGGCGTTGATGCTTGAGTCAAGTGTCGACATGGCCGCGGCCAGCAGTCCGGCAATCACAAATCCGGCAACTCCAGCTGGGATTTTGGTCAGAATGAAATAAGGAAAAACTTCTTCAGGCTTTGCGCCATCGAGTGCAGTCGTAGGAAAATGTTGGTAGAAGACATACAGGGCCGTACCGATAAACGCAAAATAAAGCCAGACCGGGATGGTGAGACAGGTCCCCAGGATAAGACCTTGGCGGGCGTCTTTGTCGGTTTTCATGGCCAGGTAGCGCTGGACCAGGCTCTGGTCGGTACACAGCATCTGCAGGAATTGAAACTGGTAAACGAGGATAATGACCCAGACAGTTTTTTGGTTAAAGTCAAACAGGTCTGTACTGCCCACGCCAAATTTTCCATCGCCAGCAGCCTCACTGAAGATTTGCCCAAATCCCCCGGGCAGTTGGGAGACGATGATCGGTGTGACAATCAGCCCACCGGCGATCAGGGCAACACCCTGGATTAAATCGGTATAGATGACCGCTTGCAGCCCTCCGGCGATGGTGTAGGCCGCCACCAGAACTCCCAGTCCGGCGATGACCCAGGGAAGGTCCAGCCCACTCATTTTTTGAAACGGCAGACTCACGACGTAGAGAATGATGCCGGTACGAAACACGTGAAATCCCAAAAAGGCCACGGCACCATAAAGGCGGGCCCAGGTGCCAAACCGCCGCTCCAGGTATTCGTAAGCGCTGCGAATATGACCCTGGCGGAAAAAAGGCATGAACACCCAGTAGGCGAGCAGAGCGGGTATGAAATAAAGGATCTGGGCTGGTACAAATCGCCAGTCGTCCTTAAAGGTGGCGCCGGGGATTGCGAGAAAAGTCATCGAACTGATGATGGTCGCCATGATCGAAAAGGCAACCACCCAGCCTGGCATACTTCGGTTGGCCAGGAAATAGTCGTCTGCCGAGCGAGTTTTGCGGGCGCAGTAAACACCAATTGCGACCAGGACTCCCAGGTTGACAAGGATAACCACCAGGTCGAGATTGCGTGCGAGAGGTTCTTCAGTCATCGGAGATAGTTTTTGAGAGAACAGATTTCAGTTCGTGGGAAAAATTTTCCAGCCGCGCCTCCGCAGCACGTCAATCAGCACGGCGCCGATGATGAGAAGTCCCATAACCACTTCCTGGGTGAAGTCCCTGAACTTCATCAGGTTCATTCCATTGCCAATCACGGCAATGATCAGGGCCCCGATGAGAGTATTGAGTATTTTCCCTTCACCGCCAGCCAGGCTTGTTCCACCCACCACGACCGCAGCGATCACGTACAGTTCATACATGGTGCCGTAGAGCGGTGATCCGCTGGTCAGTTTCGATGCCTGGATGACGCCTCCCAATCCTGCCAACGCGCCACACAGTGTGTAGGCAAAAATTAGCACCCACACGACGGGCACTCCTGAAAGCCGCGCTGCCTCCCGGTTACCACCCACCGCGTAGAGGTATCGACCAAGTGTGGTTCGTGTCATCACGATGTGGGCCACCGCGTAGAGCACGATCATCAAGATTACGGCATTGGGAACCCCCAAAGGTCTTCCCATCGCAAAGAGTGAGAACGACTTGGGCACCTGGTAAACGTTTTGTCCGTCGGTAAGAATTTTGGCGGCACCACGTGCAACCGACATCATGGCAAGCGTTACAATAAATGGCGCGATTCCAAAGCCCGTTACGAGCAAACCCGTACACAATCCTGCCAGTCCGCAAACAGCCACCGCTGCTACCGAACTGAATACCATTCCCCAGAGTGCAGCTTCAAATCCTCCACACAGATCGCGCAAGCACAGTGCGACGGTCACAGCCGAAAGGGCTACAAGGCTACCTACCGAGAGGTCGATCCCGGCGGTAATGATCACCATCGTCATCCCAATTCCGACAATCGCAAAAATGGCCGATTGTGTAGCAACGTTGGAGAGGTTGTCGCGTTTTAAGAAATTAGGCCACCAGTAACTCGTGGGGACCATGATGGCTGTCTTGGACAAGGAGGGCATTTTGGTGCCAAGCTCAGCCAGCAGCTTCCAATTGGCTGCCGTCTGCGTTGTGGCAATGACGTCGATCTTGTCCTTGGCGGCAATGGCCTCATCGAGTGCCTTGCGGACATCGGGTGGACCTCCGGCCACGGTCGCCAGCACCTGGGCACCTCCAACTTGCAGCGTATTTTTTAACTGCGCGGCAAAATCTTTGTCGTTGGGACTTGCCGAGGCAGCAATAAAAACATGCTTCTCGCTACCCGGCTGACTGAGGATCCGGTTTGCCAGTTGTCTGCCCGCCTCGGCACCGGTGGGATTCTGGCGGGCAATCGTCATCCCGCTAAAGAAGGCGCCTAGCAATAGCAACACAAACAGCATTCCATAGTCAGTGGCAAAGGTGGAAAATTTATTGTGCATTAAGATCTCATGCCACTGCCAGGTGCATAATTTGCTCCTGGGTCGCGTTTTCGACGTCGGTAATTTCGCCCGTTATGCGTCCTTCGTGCATCACAAGAATGCGGTCCGACATTCCCAGGATTTCGGGCAATTCAGAACTGATCATCATAATCGCTTTTCCGGCAGCTGCCAGATCATTCATCAACTGGTAAATCTCGTACTTGGCCCCCACGTCAATTCCACGGGTCGGTTCGTCGAAAATAAGAACTTCGCAATTGCGTTGGAGCCATTTTGCGAGCACGACTTTTTGCTGGTTGCCACCCGAAAGATTGGCGGCAAGTTGCCGGGAGTCGGCCAGCTTGATGCGGAGACTGGTAACGTACTGGTCGAGAGATTTCTGCTCTTGAGACCGGTTTACGAAAGCAAGCCGAGAAAAGTGATCGAGGTTGGGAAGACCAAAATTGTCCAGGACTGATTGTTTCAGGATAAGTCCCTGCGATTTTCGGTCTTCGGTAAGCAGGCAGATCCCGGCGCCGATTGCATCGCGGGGGTTGCCGATTTTCAGTTGCTTTCCGTCGAGAACGATTTTGCCTTCAGTCGGTTTATCGGCAGCAAAAATAAGCCGTGCCATTTCGGTTCTGCCAGCCCCAACCAGGCCAGTGACGCCCAGCACCTCTCCCTGTCTTACCGAGAGTGAAACATCTTGTACCGCACTGCCGCGACAGAGATTGGTCACGGCGAGCCTGGTTTTTCCCGGGATGACATCACGCTGGGGAAATTCGTGTTCCAGTCGGCGACCGACCATCATTTCGATCAGCGTGTCCCGGGTAACCTCTGCCGTATCCCTGGTTGCCACGTGCTGACCATCCCTTAAAACGGTGATGCGATCGGCAATTTGAAAAATTTCTGGGAGGCGGTGCGAAATGTAGATAATACTTATCGCTTGTTGCCGAAGATCCCTAATCACTTCGAACAGGCGACCTACCTCTTGTGGGGTGAGTGTGGCGCTCGGTTCATCCATGATGATGATCTTTGCATCCAGCGAGAGAGCCTTGGCAATTTCGACGACTTGCTGCTGGGCAATGGAAAGCTGATTGCAAGGGATATCGGGGTCGATTTCGACGCCTACGCGGTCGAGCAACGCCTTGGCCTGGCGTAGCTCATCGCGACGATGCATAAATCCGAGGGTCGTCGATTCCTGGCCCAGAAAAATGTTTTCGCGGGCCGAGAGGGTTGGAACCAGGTTGAACTCCTGGTAGATGGCAGTAATCCCGCCATCGAGCGCGTCACCTGGCGAATCGATTTGGGTCTCTCGGCCGGCAATAAAGATCTTGCCCGCATCGGGTTGATGAGCCCCACCGAGGATCTTGATTAGGGTACTTTTGCCGGCGCCGTTTTCTCCGAGCAGGGCATGCACTTCGCCAGCACGGAGATCGAAATCAACATTTTCCAGCGCCACTACGCCAGGAAACGACTTGTGAATGCCGCGCATCATGAGCAAGGGGATTGATTCACTGCTTCGATCAACGTCTTGCAACATGAGGAGCCATGTGGGTCGTTTGTGGGATGCAAGGTACCGATTTCCAGCAGGCAGCTACTTCACGATCCAAGGCTTGGATCATTCTGGGCATCTGCCTTGCGATAGAGTTCTGTCTGAATCAGGTACTCGGGCTCGATTTGCTCACCCCCAAAATGCTTCATGATAAGTTCGACGGTCTTTTTCCCCATGCGGTCGGGAAACTGAATTGGATCGGCATAGATCCGACCGTCACGGATGGCTTTCTTTCCTTCTGGCTGACCGTCGAAACCAATCAGTGTGACCTGGTCTTGCTTATTGGCCTCGACCAGGGCGGCGTGCGCTCCCAGTGCCGAGGGGTCATTGATGGCAAAGACTCCCACCACATCGCCATCACTTTGAAGAATTGCTTGCATTGCTTCATAGCCTTTAGACCGGTTGCCACCACAGGGAAGCTGGCTGACGATTTCGAGTTTGTTGTCGGCTGTTTGGTTGTGTTCGTCGATCACTTCCTCAAAACCATCGGTTCGATCCAGGCAGGAAGCTGTAAGACGATGATCGAGAACGGCAATTTTTCCACCCGCCGGGCCGATCGCCTCGATCATGGCACGGGCCGCCTGCCTTCCGCCACTTTTGTTGTCAGTAGCGACGTGACTGACCACTTTGCAATCGGGTGCCAGACAACTGTTGTCGACGGTGAAGACAGGAATCCCAGCGGCCGCTGCCTGTTCGATTGCCGGTCCGATCGCCCTGGAATCGTAGGGAGCCAACACAATCGCATCGACCTTTTGCACAACGAAGTCGTTGACCTGGTTGTTTTGCTTGTCGGCATTTTCATCGGCACCCAGCACCACGACATCATAACCATGGGGTCCGGCTTCTTTGCGGATGGTGTCGCCAATGACCATAAAGAAAGGGTTGGTCAACGTCATCAGGGAAACACCGATAGTGCCCCGTTGAGACGAGTTCGTAGAGCTGGTGTGGCTGACAGAGTCGGTACCTGTCGAACAGCCAAGCAGGGTAAGGGCCGCCAACAAAAAGGAAAAAAGTCGTGCGATCATGGTCATTAAATTGCGCGAGAGAGGGTTGGGATTGAATATCGAAACGGACAGCAACCAAAACTTCGTAGCCGCATCTCACAACATGAACGGCAGCCAAACAAGGGCGCTATTTTACTGTATAGATTACGGCGACAGGAAGGTGTCATTCGAAGAATCACCACGGTGATGTCTGGAAGTGTTACCAATTTGGCAGTCAGGCGCGGCAAAGCGGGACGTGTGGTTGGGCGATTTTTAATAAATAGCGATCCTCCTGCGACAGGGAAGCAGGCCGTATTTATTTCAGCTTCCTGCCAACTGGTTGACCCGTTCGACAATTTTGTCAGCCAGCCTCCCAGGAGCCAGTTCTCCGTCGAGCGTTATATTTGCACACCTTTCGTAAGTGGGCGAGCGGCGGGCAAGCATTTCAACCACCTCTTCAAGGCCGCCTGACGAGAGATTGGGTCGCGTTGTCGAACTTTTAGGATCGGCGGCAATGCGCTGCCACAGCTGCTCTGCCGAGAGTTTCAAGTAAACGATCAGAGAATCGACCCCTGCAATCCGCTCGTTGCGGGGTTGTATGATAGTCCCCGCGCCGAACGCGATTACGCACGAGTCGTTGCCACACATTTCTGCAACGACCTCTGACTCGACCTGACGATAACGATTTTCACCAGCGCGCTGATAGAGTTCGGTGAGAGTCATTCCACTCTTACGTTCAATCCCACAATCGATGTCCCAAAGGGGCCAACGAAGCCGGTCCGAAACCAGTTTTCCAACGGTCGACTTTCCGCTGGCGCGGTATCCAACAAGGATGACTTTCATGGAGCCTGATTGTAAGGCAGCGGTCCTGTGATTCTCAATAGAGCCGATCGGTAGCAATGGCTACAGGCACATATCTTCAAAACGGGTTTGTCTTCCCGAAAAGAGCGGCTTGATGTTTTGGTTTCCCAGCCGTCAAATGTTATCATGCTATTTCGGTGGGATTTGGTGTGGATTTGGGTGGCTGGGGAGGCGGGCGAGGGAGAAAGCCAGGGAAAAGAATTCAGGCACATGAACAACTTCCGTAATGGTGTTAAGATCGTGGAAACTTCATCCAGTACAACCCCTGATTTGAAACGTGGAATACCATGGATTTCTTAAGTCAACTCACCGGTTCCTTTGCCCAGCCGGCTGCTGAAAACCCGACGGTTGCCATGGTTGAGGCTGCCTATCAGCATCACGGTCTGCCGTGGCGTTATCTCAACTGCGAAGTCTCGCCCGAAAACCTGGCCGATGCCGTACGCGGTGCACGTGCCATGGGTTGGGCTGGATTTAATTGTTCCCTGCCCCACAAGGTAGCCGTGATTGACCACCTTGATGGTTTGGGGGAATCGGCGGCGATCATGCAGGCAGTCAATTGTGCCGTGCGCCGTGACGGGAAGTACATTGGTGAAAATACCGATGGAAAAGGTTTTTTGCAGTCGCTTAAGGAAACGGTCGACCCAGCCGGGAAGAACATGGTGATGTTCGGAGCAGGGGGGGCAGCGCGGGCAATCGGTGTCGAGACGGCGCTTGCCGGTTTGGCGAGCCTTACGGTCGTCAATCGCAGCGAAGAGCGGGGCAGGGAACTGACCGCGATGTTAAACGAGCGAACTCCGGTCGAGGCAGAATTTGTCCTGTGGCAGGGAGATTTTGCAGTGCCCCCATCGACAGATATTGTCGTGAATGCCACGTCCATCGGGTTGTTTCCAGACGTCGACGCGCGGATGGCCCTGGATCTTTCAAGCTTGCAGCCGGCGATGGTGGTCGCCGACGTCATTGTCAATCCGCCCAGCACGCATTTGATTCGGGATGCCGCCCAGCGTGGTTGTCAGGTGATCGACGGTATTGGCATGCTGGTGAATCAAGGAGTGATCGGAGTCAAATATTGGACCGGGATCGACGTTGACCCGGCGGTGATGCGTGCCAAGATCGAGGAAATTTTTCAGGTTGCGTAGTGTCATTCCCGCGAAGTTATCGGGTTTGAATTGCGGGGCGAGTTATTCCGGGAAGCACTGTTTTTGAAGATTTGAAGGGTGTCGCGGTTCTAATTGGGCCAGTTGGCAAATGGTCTCAGGTTCCGACACGTCTTGGATCGAACATTTCTGAGACTCTTTTTGTCAAAACCTCCTATGAGACAGCTTTTTTAAGATTTGCAGGTTGGGAGAGTCGGGAATGACCGCTAATTCCTGAGTTTCCAATTGGCGGTGTGTCGTTAGAGGGCTGACATGTTGTCAGCGCGACGCCTGTTTCTGTTGAGCAAGAACTCATGAAAGGACAACCCAAGATGCGTTTCTGGAAACATTGTCAATGTTGCGATCGGTTCGAAACGCGGTTAGCCAGGCATCGTCCAAGGAACATAAAACGCGTAAAGCGGTTGCTGTGGGTAGTCGGTGTCATTAGTGGGATCTCCTTTGTGACAAGCGGTCCCGCCTATGCTTCTCACAACCAGATCACAGATGACTTTGAAGGTGCGATTTCGTCAGGTTGGTCATCAACTCAGACTGCACCGTATCTTTTTGGCGGCGGGAAGTATTTAGGCGCGTTTGATGCGGGCGAGTCGGTTTCACTGGGTATCATGGACGTTTTGCCTGCGGAGCTGGGGACGACAGGTGTCAGTGATGATAGCTCGCGACTGGTTATTCTCTCATTGGATATCGTGAATGAGTCAACAACTGCGTATGATTTTTCCGTGGAAGCGAATGGAACAACGGTCATGAATGAGCAGGCGAATCCCGTTGTGCCAACGTCAGTGACAACCACGTTCCAGCTTGATTCGACATCTCCAAATCCGACCGATTTGGTCTTGGAATTTTACTCATCTGGTGTGGGCGTGGAACAGAAATGGGGGATCGACAACGTGGTGGTTGATTGGAGCCGGCCAGTCCCTGAGCCAGGCACGGGACTTTGCGCGATCGTTGCCTCAATTTTACTTTCGCTACCCGGGCGAAAAAGACATTAGTGCCAACTGCCAGATTGGTATTGGCGATTGCGGGCTGACTTTGCGGTTTCAGACCATGGGTGGTGATGAAACTGGGTGATGCGTCCGTGCCAGAAAGAACCGGGAACGGTTAAATCGCGGACCGCGTGATAGATTCCGGCGGTTTCGGCCACCAAGAGGAACATGATCAGGCCGCGAAAAATATCGAGCGCGACAAGACGTTCAGTCGTCGTCGGTTTTGGGTCGACCGTCATCGGCTTGAATTCCAGCCAGATTTTTTCGGATTGGCATCAGGCGAAGTTTAGAGCCGATACGATTGCTTGGCCAGATCGTAGGCCAGCGCCTTCACCATAACGCGGGCATCTTCTTCGTCAATCATGCCACGCAATTGCAATCCGGCCACCCAGTCGGCACTGGCCCGTCGCCACACATCATGGCGAATGGGAATCGAGGGATAGGCACGGGTGTCATCGTTAAACCCGGCCGTATTGTAAATTCCCGCAGTTTCCATCACCTGGTCAAAGTAGCGTCGCATACCATTGATACTGTCATGAAACCACCAGGGTGGTCCGAGTTTGACCGCCGGGTAATGACCTGCCAGGGGGGCTAATTCTCGCGAGTAGGTCGTTTCGTCAAGACAGAACAAAATCAGGGCCAACCGTGAGTCATTCCCATAGGCGTTGAGCAGGGCCCGCAGGCCACGTGTGAAGTCGATAGCAATCGGGATATCGGCTCCGGTGTCGGGACCAAATCGATCAAAGAGCGCAGCATTGTGATTGCGGAATGATCCAACATGAAGTTGCATGACCAGTCCGTCTTCGGTACTCATGCGGGCCATCTCTATGAGCATATGCCCCATGAATCGAGTCGTGTCGTCCTCGGTTGCCACCTCTTGCAAGGCACGCTGGAAGATGGCGTCGGCTTCGGCCGCGCTTAACAATTCAGTGGTTGCCGTGTAGGCACCGTGGTCTGTTGCGGTGGCCCCCATTGATTTAAAGAACGTACGCCGTTGCTCGAGCGCTTGAATAAATGTGGGGTAATCGATGACGTTAGTGCCAGAGACCTCGCTCAGCGTCGCGATATTATTCTTCCATCCGGGGGTGTTTAGATTAAGAACCGTGTCTGGGC
>JAKVCB010000155.1 GCA_022448345.1 Pirellulales bacterium | reverse complement strand
GACCCGATATTCGATCCGGTGATCGTCAACGCTTGAATCGCTGTCCTGAAGATCAATGGCGACGACCTGATAACCGTGGTCCGCGAGTTGGGCGACAACGGCACGCCCCAACTCGCCCTCAGCGCCCGTAACGGCTACACGCATGATTTACCTCTGGCACGTTGGAATGGGTGTAACCCGCGTTGTTCGCCGTATGTTCTGAAGTTCGTGTGAATTATAGTTGCAAACACGGCTTCGGTACGAAAAACGCCAGGAAAACAAGGCCTGCCACCTAGTCGCGGAGACAGATTCAAAAATCTTCTTTCATACCGAACCGGCGATAGCGTACATTGCGCGAGTCCATCGTGTGCCCCCAAACTAACCTCTTCGACGTCCACCCCAAAGACTGCGGCGATGTGGGATCGCTCTTGAGGACTTGGAGTCCAACGACCCAGCACGATCGCTTCGACTCGTTCCGGTGTCAGTCTGGTAGGAAGCTGATAGGAAATTTGATTTTCGCTAGGAGTTTACTGGGAAACAATAGGGAAACCAATGCCCAGGGCCTCATGGCGGCCCTGGGCATTGGTTTCGGGACCGTGTTTGACGCAGGTGAGCCGAGATGTGGGCCACCGGCGGTCCGCTGTTACTCGAATTGCCTAACACTTTACCAGATCCGATCTGTAGAGAGAGAGGTGCGATGCCCACGACGTTGTTGGTATTGAGAATACTCGTCATCAGCTGTCTGGTTGCGCCCAGTCTAGCGACGCCATGTTTGGCGACAGACGATCCCGTGGCAACGACGTTCTGGACGACCGGTGGTGCATTAATGCCCGGGTGGGGATTGTACCCGAACATCCCCCGGTACGGTAGGAGTGAGGTATTGGAGACAAGGCAACTTGGAGAACAGGACGGTTGACTTGGATCGCGCGCGTCCCCGCGGATGGGATCTACCAGGTATGGGTGCGTCACTATAACGGCTACGGCAGCGTGGGTATCTCGGTCAACGACCACGTTGCCGCGGCGGAACGGTTGGCGACGGCGGGGCTCGCTACGTCTGGCGCCACTTGGGCAAACTTTTGATAACTGGCGGGACTGCCGTGTTTGCCAAGATAGATGATCCTGCCACCGATGCGGGTGGGGCTGGCTTCGACTTCTTGTTCACAGCCAGTCGCAACCTTTCGCGTCCTGCGCGGTGTGGTCACCCACAACGACTCCGGGAGTTCAATACACAACGTTGGTTCTAAATAACCAATAGCCATCGGCTTCCCGCCCCAAAAAAGATTTCGCGTGTCGGGACGTTGAGCAAATTCTTGAGGTACTCTCTACAACCCTTTCACAAGTGCTGGCCCGCACCTCCAGTACTCATGCCCCAGCCGGTTTCCCTCCAACCGGCTGGGGTTTTGTCCAGGCTTTCACAACTCAAGGGGTGAAGATAGGTGGTTGTACGCCTTGATCGCAACACGACTTGCCGCCGTGCCGCCGAGCTGCCAACTGAGGCGGAAGTCCCATCGCCAACGGTTCGTGCACAGGCAGATTCCAGCGGCGCCTGTAAAGTCGGAATTGGAACCACAAGAACGTTTTCTATCGAGACCAAAAGTGGATAGAAAGTTGACCAAGAGTATTTTCAGGCAGTGTTTGCTGCTGGGGTTGTCAGTGGCTGACTGGTTTTCCTGCTTCCATGATCCGGTCGACCAGGCCACCCGGAGCGCAGAAATCCTTAATCCCCTTATTTTCGATGGCTGCAGGAACCGCCCATAGCATCATCATCTGGTAATAATCGGTTCCAAAGCGAACTTCCCCCGTATCGGCGTTGACCATATTAGTCATATCCCAGCATTTGCCCTGGCGCAACACCATATTGTTCATGCAATCGAAGCAGAGTTTCATGCCCGACTCCATTTTGCCTTTGTACATGTAGGTCATCCCCAGAATCAGTGTTTCGGGTGGGAAAATGCCATAGGTGGTCAATTCCTGGGTACCATCGCGTGAGGCAAAACTGACGGCTCCCACCGTTTCGTTGAAGCAGGTACGTTTGATGGTTTCCAGGGCTGTGGTTACTCGGTCCGGATGAAAAACCCCACGCTCAAGCCCCAGGTAGGCATTGGCCCACTCACCATCGAGTTGATTGCTCATGACTTTCTCTTCCCTGCGTCCGGTTTGCGGTTTATTCAGCAGTAGGTAGGATCCCTCATGCCAGTTATTTTCTTCCAGGTTTTTACTTCCCTGCTGAAACCAGGTTCTGCATTGCTGAGCAAATGCGGTATCACCCATGGCGTCGGCCATCTTTTCAGCAAGCATGAGGTTTGAAAGATGCATTCCCGCAGCATGTGTCGCAATGCCCGTCCAGGGCCAGCCTTCCCACCATTCGGTTTGTTTGTCTCCGGGCGGAAAACCAACCACGGTATAAGGGGGTTCTCCCATCGTTGCTGTGAGTGTGGTGCTCTTTTTCACCGAATCGTAAAATTCTCGCAGCAGGCTTTCGTCTCCGGTTCTTTGCCACATTCGGTAGACCATATCGACGTAACAAACGCCGTTGAGCATGACCTGGGCATCCCACCAGTGATAACCATCAAGTTCTGACATGTTCGATTGGATGCCAAATCGAAATGGCGGTGCGCCATCCGGGCGCGAGTAATGCTGGTAGCCTCGAAGTGTGGTGCGGGCAAGTTTCGGAAAAAAATAAACAATTGGCATGTTGCCATACCAACTGCAGGGAATGCACTCAATTTGGGGGCAGGCACGTGGACACTCGATCATTCCAAATAATCCATCCGGCTCACACCACTTACCGAGAGGCTCTCTTGGCTGAGCGTAATAACCATCTTCGGTAATCATCGACAGACTGTTGATCAGGCAATCCTTAAGCCAGTCTGGGTAGGCCTCGTCCTGATAAATGACTTGCTGCCATTTCAGGATGCGGCCAAGAAGACTTTGGTGGTGGTTGGCCATGAAGTCAATCACGTGATCGATCGTTGGATAGACCCTGGTATGCATGCGATGCAATTTCATCTCTGCACCATACTCACCCCATGTTGGAACGTGCCATGCCAGCAGGAACCGGACTGTTTTGCTCTCGCCTGGTTTGAGTTCGAAGTCGACTGCGACAGAACTTCCGCTGGTGGAATCTGTTGCTGCCGGAAGTGCTTTGCCGGCATCTTTCCAATCAGACCGGGAAATCCCTCCGCCAAGCCGGACCTGTTGGCCTGGTCCCAGTACCCCCAGTGCGTAGGAAGAACCTTTGTAGGTAATCACGTTGCCGTTAAATTTTCCTTGGATTTTACGGCGATCAAAGATTGCTGGCGGCTCAACAGAAGGTTGTTTTTCGTCGCGAAAGTCTTTTCTGAGAACCTCTTCAATCGGGCCACTAAAATTGAAGGTAAGTGACCCTTGTTGGGGGGTTTCCTGTTTGTTTTTCAAATGAACTTCAAACACCGCAGCAGGAGTATCTGAGGTCTGGATGTCACCCGGCACAAAGGGAGACCATGCTCGCAGGGCAACGTTAACAGGAGAATCCGTTTCGTACTCCATATCTACGACAGGGTAGTGACCCCAGTAATGGATTTCGCTGGCAGCCTTGACGTTTTTAAGTGGCAATTTGAGGCGGTGCCAGAAACCTTCGTCTTTTTTCCGCTGTGGATAATAAGGATCCGTGCCTTGTTCCATGCAGCTTTCCATCAGCCCACCACGGACGACCTGTTCGGCAGTGAGCACCCAGGTCTGGTTCCCAATGCCCAAACTGAGAAAAGGTTCAAACAGTTTTGGCTGGCGAGGATAGCCGTTAAAAATTGTGCAAAATCCAAATGTCCCAGTGGGATCAACGTCAAGACAACCTGTACTGATACCACCCAAAGGTACGCCACAGCAGGGCGGAGAGGCTGTGCGATAAATGACGCCGCTCACTGGTTCCGGAAAACCTGTTGCCGGAAAACTTACCCACTGGTCACCAGGAAAATCTGTCTGAAACAGAAGGTTGGAAACAGGTTTTGCCTGGAGATGAACTGATGTTGTCAAAAGCGCAATACAGACTGCGATTACTTGAAAGTACCGCCAGACAAAGATATTCCAGTGAAGAGGCATAACCGTTTCTCAGTAAGGGAACCAGGAGACTTTTTCAGGACCTGTTCACACATAGGCTACAGACCGTTTCTCCTGTAGGAATGAACGTGATAGTCCACACCTGCTTTAGTTTCTACGATTCTCCGGAGATAATCAATCAAGCTGTATATTGTGGTTTTGTGATTGGCCTCGACAGGATGAATGATTACGCTGAATTTCCTGGTGAACCACCGCTGGGCCTTAGGTCCGTGTTGAAGTGTGGATCAAGCCAACTGCCGGATGAGAAATCCATGAGACTACAAGTCGTGTTAAGACCTAACTTTATGACAGCTATGATCTCCAGACTGCGGACTTTATCGGCTACCGGCATAGCTCTGGGGAGCGCCGCTTCCGTTTTCCTGATCGGTTGTTGGTCTATCACGGTAGCGGCGGAGGAAGACCAACGCAGTTGGCAGTATGAACACGAAGATATTTTGATTGAAGAGGCGCGGGAAGACGAACCCAAGCTGGACCGCTTTTCAGCGACCAAGGCGCTCACCTACCTGGACAATGGGGCAACGGCGTGGAGCCGTTCACGGTCGTGTATCGCCTGTCACACCAATGGTTCCTACCTGCGTATGCGCCCGTTGTTAACCAAATCTGCAGGCAAACCGCTGGAAGAGCTGCATGCATTTTTTGTTTCCGAACTGGAACGCTTCGAGAAACAAGCCGGAGAGGACTTTCCATCCGTACTGAAAAGCGTCAAGCCGATACAGATCGTCTACATCGCGATGGGCCTGGCCGAATGGGATGCGCAGGTCAGCGGACATCTGTCAGGCGAAACGCGTCGAGCGTTAGATCTGATGTTCGCCGTGCAATCTGACAGCGGTGCCTGGGGCTACGGAATTGATTGTTGGCCTCCGTTCGAATCAAGCCCCTACCAAATGACAACGGTAGCGGCGATGGCAGCGGCCACGGCACCAGGTTGGCGCAAAAACGTCACCGAACAGAAACACATAACAGGGCTTGCCAAAATCCGTCAATGGCTGAGCGACACCCCCCCTCCACACGATTACGGCAAGACGCTTTTGCTGTGGGCATCAACGCGTTGGCCACAGCTGTTGGATGAATCTCGCAGTAAGAAGATCGTCGACGAACTACTCCAACGGCAACAACCGGATGGTGGCTGGTCGATCCGCAGCTTTGCCAGGCCAGAAGAGTGGGGCGACGGTCGCCGCGCTGAGAAACTTCGTGGCGAAGTCGATTTTGATTCGCCGCCAAGCGACGGCCACATGACCGGCCTGGTCATGATCACGTTGCTCGACGCCGGCGTGCCGACTGAGGATCCACGGATTCAGCAGGGAGTCGAGTGGGTCAAAAATAACCAGCGCAAATCAGGCCGTTGGTGGACACGCTCGCTGAACACGGACAAATTTCACTTCATCACGTTCAGTAGTACCCTCTACTGCCTGGTCGCACTTGACAAGAGTGGGGCGTTAATGCCGTAGGCAGTACGTTACGACGGTCGAAATTGCGCCAGTTTCACCCACTGCAACCTGAACTCTGGCAGCTGAACGCTTCTACCCACCTAAAGGAGTAACTCC
This sequence comes from Pirellulales bacterium, assembly GCA_022448345.1. Classification (GTDB taxonomy): domain Bacteria; phylum Planctomycetota; class Planctomycetia; order Pirellulales; family Lacipirellulaceae; genus JAKVCB01. The sequence continues at coordinate 3,705 of JAKVCB010000155.1, read as the reverse complement.
CTCCGGAGGGACAGATCAGCCTGGCGCGATCAGGGAATCTGTGCCAAGCACGCCCCGCATTCCTTTTTTGACCAACCCGGTTTTTCAGACAATCCCTAGCTCAACTACCATCTTTTCCCCTTATTTCCACCTCTTTACGACTTTCCCCCTGGGGAAACCATCTCGCCTGGTGTAGGTTGGTAGGTCACGAGAGGAGCCTTCGAAGTACGAAACACTGCTTCGATTTTATTCGGCCTCGGTGGCCGGCGGGGGATTTTTGGCACACGTTGCTGCGAATCTACCAGGGGCTCTCAAGCGGCAGGTCTTCCGAATGTTCTCGCGCCGGTGCTGATCCAGCGGCCCATGGGAACACGCCAGGTGAATGAAGCGGCGTCGCTCTTTGTGTTTTAAAACAAGTGATGCGTACGCCCAATCTTAGTTCCCTATTTTTGCCGCGCAACACCCATGCGCCGTGGCCGTCCTACGACTGCGGCGATCCACCCTTACCGGAAGAACCTGAATGTCTGAGAATAATTTGCAAAATCGAGAATGCCCCTCTGTTGCGGCTACAGCACAAGACTCCTCGCTGGACAACTTAGAATCACCTGTGGAATCACCTGTGGAATCGCCTGTTCCGAAGGTCGACTTTGAGTCGGCTCAACCGCTGGTCGCCGAGGCGCCTGTCGTTGAAGCAGAAGGGACTCCCCCCACCGTCCTGGTCAATCCCCAGCCGGGCAGTCCATCAGGCGAGACCTCTTTCCAGGACCTGGCACTTAGCCAGGCTGTTCAGCAGGCGATACAAAAGTCTGGCTACGACAGGCCAACCCCAATTCAAGCCGAAATCATTCCACACATGCTGGCCGGTCGAGACCTATTGGCCCAGTCGCAAACTGGTACGGGAAAAACTGCCGCTTTTGCTTTGCCGATCCTTTCGCGACTAAAGACCGTTTCCAAACATCCCAAAGTGCTCGTGCTCACACCTACTCGCGAACTGGCGATTCAAGTGGCCAAATCATTTACCACGTATGCCGCCTGTCTTCCAGAATTCGCCGTCACCACGATCTATGGTGGACAGGATTACGAAGTGCAGTTCAAGCAGTTGCGACGCGGAGCGCACGTCGTGGTTGGCACACCAGGCCGGGTGATTGACCACATCAAACGTCGCACGCTGGATCTTAGCCAACTTGAATGTCTGGTCCTGGACGAAGCGGACGAAATGCTGAACATGGGTTTTCTGGAAGATGTTCAGTTTGTCCTTGAGAAAACTCCCACAGAGCGACAGATCGCACTCTTTTCAGCAACCCTTCCTACACCCATTCGCAATATCGCCCAAAAATATCTAAACCATCCTGCCAAAATCACGATCAAGAACAAAACCATGACGGTGGACTCGATTCGGCAGCGAGCCTTGTTTGTCACTCCCCGTGAAAAGATCAGTGTGCTCAAACGAATCCTGGAAGTGGAAGAGTCGGACGGAGTGATTGTCTTCACGAAGACGCGGGAAACGACGGTCTCGGTGGCTGAGAAACTGCACCGCGAGGGGCTTTCGGCCACAGCGTTAAACGGCGATATGCCACAACGGATGCGAGAGCGCACGATTGAACAGCTGAGGTCTGGAAAAATCGACATCCTGGTGGCAACTGACGTGGCTGCCCGCGGTCTTGACGTGACGCGCATCAGCCACGTGTTCAATTTTGACCTGCCTCACGACAGCAAATCGTACATCCACCGTGTGGGACGCACTGGCCGTGCTGGTCGCAAGGGCGAGGCAATCATCTTTTTGACCAAGACCCAGCGCGGCAAGCTGCGAAGCATTGAAAAGGCCACCCGGCAGCCCATCGAAGTCGTTCAGCCGCCCACGGCAGACGATATCAATGCAATCCGCACCAAACAATTTCATCGTCAAATCACCCATATGCTGGCCCACCACGATTTGACCCTGTTCAAAAAACTGATCACTGAGTATGCCGAAACGTCTGAAAAACCGATGGTGATGATCGCTGCGGCGCTTGCCCAAATGGGCCAACGTGGACGGAAATTCTTTATGGAGGATCGACCCAACTCCAAGAAACGGGACCACAACAAGCAGTCTTCGAAAGAGTCCCGCCACGATCGGTTTGAACGGGCATCACCAGGCAGTTTTTCGAACCGTCCTCGCCAGGGGCGCAAGGGCGAAAGCCGGCTGTTGGGGCCACCCGAACCGGGCATGATGCGTTGCCGCATTGAGGTTGGCCGCAAAGATGGCGTGAGACCCGGCAACATTGTTGGAGCAGTTGCCAACGAGGCAGGTATTGCCGGTGAATACATCGGTCCGATCAAGATTCATGATTCATTCAGCACGATTGACCTACCCGACGAGATGCCGACTGATGTCTACCAAACGCTCCAGCAAACCAAGGTTGCCGGGAAACACCTCCGGTTAAGTCGTCCAGGTGAAGCACGAAGTAAGCCTGGCGATGGCCACTCCAAGGGACCTCGCCGTGACAGGCCGTCCGGAAGAAGGTCTGTCGGCAATAAGGCCCCGGGGAAAAAGACCTATGCCGGAAAGAAGGCAACTCGCAAAAAATCTACCCGCGCCGAAAAACGCAAGAAGTAAACGACCCGCGGAGGAGCTCACCAGATTGGGCAAAAAGCCGTGGAGTTACGACTCCACGGCTTTTGTTGGTTTGATAGGCCTGCCACCACACCGTGATTCACTCACGCCGGCTGCTTGGTGTGCTTCTTCCTATATTCGCCGTGGATCCAGTGGTAGGTCTTTTCCATTCCTTCGCGGAAGTGATGACACATTCGTTCACTGAAAAGTTTTTTATCCCGATTGTGACAGATTGCCTACGCTTTAGTACAAAACAGGTTGTTTTATAGCCAACGGGAAGCGAGGCCTAAACGCCTTAGTTCGTTTTTACAAGACCTTCCAAAAAACTTCTTCATGCGCCCACCTAGCGATTATAATGGAAGTCGTCCAGCAAGAGTCTTTTCAGACAAATTGTCACCGTGTTAGCGCTTCGATTGCCACGATTATCTCACGCCTGGAAAAACCCTCACCAGCACACTTGCTTGGCAATACGGATGTTTATTCTACAAAACACCATCAAACGCTTTTGTCACTTCCAACCACGCACCCAGCTTGTCACAAGCCGTGCTGCAATGCGCAAAGGTTGGATCGGTGGCATATTGCTGATGCTTTTAGCAGGCATTAATTCTGCTGGTCCGGTCGTTGCCCAGACCGGGACATTCATTGACCGATATCAACCACACGATCTCCGAGTAGTTTCGTTCAACGTCTGGATCAGTAACATTGTTCCTAGTAAACACCCAGCGCAAGCTGAAAAATTTGTTCGAATTGTGAACGCGTTGGACCCGGACATCCTCAACCTTCAAGAGGCCTATTTTTCTCCTTCGACTGTCGTATCGTTATTGAACAACATCGCACCACTTGACGAAGGTACCTGGCATGCTCACAAGGGGCGTGGCAATGTGATCGCGAGCAAGTATCCCCTCTCCATGCAGGCTACGTCTATCGACTCCCTCGCGGAACATCGCTCACCGGCGATTGCAATGGTTGACTTGCCCGATGAACATTTTTTAGAAGATTTCTACGTCATAAACCACCACTTTGTTTCCGGACTTGCTGATCCAGCACGTCACGAACAACGACAACGTAATGCAGATGCCACCGTTCGCTGGATCCGCGACGCCCGTACGCCAGGAGGAACCGTTGACTTGCCG
>JAKVCB010000154.1 GCA_022448345.1 Pirellulales bacterium | reverse complement strand
TACCCTGCAGCGATTTTGCGTGACCTGCCTTCAGGGCCGCATCGGAGTAAACTCGTCCAGGAATTACGTGATACTTCAGAATTTCCACAAGCCGATCCTGATTTTCAGTCTTTAACAGGGACTTAATCGTTCCAGGAGGAAGTTTCTTGAATGCCTCATCGGTCGGGGCCAGTACGGTAAACGGACCGCCGTCCTGCAATGTTCCAGCCAGATTCGCAGCCTGTGCCGCAGCCAGTAGGGTATTAAAATCGCCTGCCGCCGCAGCAGTCTCGACCAGGTCCTTGCTGCTGGGAATGAGTACCTGGTCAATGACGTGCACAATCCCATTGGAACATTCAATATCTGCGGCAACCACCCGAGTGCCATCAACGGTCACTTTCCCTTCGGTCGATTTGAGGTCAACCCGTTGACCGTTCAGAGTCTCTGCTGCAGACAACTTCGCAACCTCCGCAGCAGTGACCTTTCCGGGAATAACATGGTAGGTCAAAATTTCCACCAGCCGTTTTTTATTTTCCGGTTTCAGCAATTCCTCAAGCGTACCCTCTGGTAGCTGCGCGAAAGCTGCGTCGGCGGGGGCAAAGACGGTGAACGGACCAGGTCCTTTTAAAGCATCGACAAGGCCGGCAGCCTGGACTGCCGCCACGAGCGTTTTCAAGGAATCTGCTTCAGATGCCGTTCGCACGATATCGTGATCCTGCCCCTTTTGTTTGGCGTCACTCCGCTCGGCAAGCAAGCCGAACGCCATCGCAAAAGCAATGAGAATCGTTGCCGACACTGGGACTTTTTCAAAAAATTCAGACATCTTCTTCTCCTGGTGTCCGTGGTTGTTTTCTCATTCGAATCTGGGTGCTGGTAGTTTCCGAAACCCGGCCGGGAAATCGTACTGCCGCCTCTATATTTTTCTAGGAACGACCTTCTGCAACGACAAGCAAATCTTCTCAATTTGAAGCAGAAACCATGGCCTTTCCGACAGCACCATTTCAAGAGCGTTACTGCCTGACGGGCTATGGCAACCTTGTTCGGTCACCGGTGTGTACCAGGCAATTTCACCAGAGAAACCAATCCTTGACGCCAGGGGCCCACTGACCAGAACTATGAGCTGCGGTCTTCGTCTTCAAAAGCAAACCGGCATTTAGAAGGGCCCAATTGAATGCGCCTCAATCGGACCGCAACTCAGCTCGCCTGAGATTTTTCGGCTAAACGTTGTAAATCTCGCAGGTTGTCACAAAACTCAACCGATTCCATGTCTTCCAGGAAGTCCCGCGCGATCGCCCGGCCTCCGACAACAATACGTGTTGTGGGCGGAACCTTCCCACAAAACGATCCGAAGTCAGCACGAAAATCAGGCTGACTCTGCACATGCGAGACGCTTAACCAAAACAGGGAGGGTCGATACTCCTGGACTGCTGCCAGCATCGTTTCAAACGGCAATCCACTCCCGAGCGACGTGGCTCGCCATCCGCAACTTGTGAAAACCAACTCCAACATCTGGGTTGGCAACCGATAGTTATCACCAACAGGAGTCCCCCCCATTGCTAAAGGGGCCTCTACGTCAACCGCAGGCAACACGGATTGTAATTCATACACTAACTGGCCAATAATTTCACACGCACGCCGTTCTTGATAAATCTCTATCTCTCCACAATCCCACTGCTCGCCAATTTGATACATCGCGGGCATGAAAATTTCATCGCAAAGCGTAATAACATCGGCCCCATTAATGAAGAGGTCAAATACCAGCCGCCGCGAGCATTCGACATCACTGGCAAGCAGGGCATCGACAAGTTGAGTTTCCGAGCGATCTACAACACGGGGTCGAACGCCGGTACCAGGTGGCAAGCCAAGAACTTCTGGCCGGACAAGTTGGAGGTCACTTTTCCGCAGGAAGATGAGTACATCGCCCAATTTCAGCCGGCGATGCCCACCCGCCGTGCGTTCGGTCTGAATAACCCCCCTATCGCACCACCGTTTGAGCGACGATTCGCTCACACCAATTGCACGTGCAACCTGTTTGGGAGTGAGTACTTGCTGCATGGCATGGTTGTTAAATGGGACAAGATCCAGGAGCCCGGGCTCAAATACGTCTCGTTAGTTTATAGCTAAAAGGTTCTTGACGGGAAGAGCTTCTGTTTAGCCTCAAACGTTTTTATAGAGGCCCATATTCGTAACAACTCCTATAATTTTTTTTCTCCGATTCCAAACCCCTTCCAGCGATCATCCGGTAACAGGCTGGCTCGTGAAGACTTGAAACTGCATGTTGACAACATCCAAACCGAACCAGTAACGCGGCACGTCGACCGAATCTGCTAAGCAGATCAGTCGTTTGATGTCGCTGGGGGCACAAGACGGAGACGAAGCTCATGGACTTTCTGCAAATCGAGTCCCGGAATTTCCTGCTTCAAAACCCAATCGAAGTCGGCCAAGGCGGCCGCCTTTCGCCCGGTCATGGCCCGCAACACACCCCGGTCGTGGCGGAGCCCTCCCTCTTGGGGGAACACGCCAATCATGGCATCGACATACCGCAAAAGTGCCTCGCTGTCGCGATCCCGTTCGGCCAGAGCCCCCAAGTTGCGAACCATTCTTCGGAAAATCTCCTTGGGGGGCGTGGGCTGGAGATCTTCCTCCTGCAGTGGTCGTCCTACATGACGTAGCACAATAGCCTCGGCCTGTTGGCGCGAGATGAACTTTCCCCCCTCAAAGACATCTAAAAGTTGATCGCTGCCATCCCTGCTGACGTGTCTCACTACAAAATGCCCTGGCAAACCGACCCCGTCGATCTTCAAACCGAGTTTTCTTCCCATTTCCATGTAGAGCACCGAGAGCGTTACAGGAATCCCCTCACGGTCATCAATCACACGGTTCAAATAGCTGTTGGCCCGGTGGTAATACTCAAAGCGACTCCCGTGATAACCATTCTGCTGAAACAGGTAAGCATTCAAGGCAACCAATCTGGTTCTTTCATCCGAATCGCGAGGCAAACCTGATTTGATCTCCTGGGCCATCTTGTCGAGTTGATTCACATACGCCTCCACGTCAAGATCGCGCTCGTCCATTTTTGCCAGTAGCAATGCCCCACGAAGCAAGTCGAATTCGCCCGCCTTCGTGGCCAGCTTGTTCAATGCTTTGGCAACTCCCCGCACATGCACATCGCCTGCCAGTCGCCGCATATCTTTGGCTTGTCGTTCGAGCAGATCAGCACGTCGCTCCAACATCTCCGCAACAGCAGCACCATCGTTGTGAAAAGGTTCCAACTGACCAGGCTCGATCTGTTCGAACTCCGGAAGCCCATCCACCAAGGTAACCAACTGACTCGTTTGGCCGGGGGTTAACTGGGAAGGGGGTAGCTGCTGGGCAACCTGAAATTGCCGGAACGAGGCACCCGTGTGCCGAAACTTGGCAAGTCCCACCCGTCCCGACGCAAAAGTTTGGTCCGTTGATTCAATCACCAGGTGATCGTTGACGTAACAAGATATTTTTTCATCGGTAACGTGGACTTTAAGGTGATTCCAATGTCCTGGCCGATAATGTTTAGAACTGACCGTTTCCAGGATCTGCCAACTGTAAACGGTTGGTCCACGAAAACAAGTCAATCGCAACTGGCCACCCGTGGGGTAAAATCCATAATGCTTGTCGTGACTGTCGGAATGAAAGATCAATCCAGCCGCCCCCGATTCGTCGTCAAGCTTGACGGCAACTCCCAACTCATAGGAATTCGCTGGTGGTTTGCGTTGGGCCATGCAAAGTGACCTTCCTCCAAATCCCGTTCCACGGCCACTTACCAGCAAATGCCCTCCCCGCTGTCGCCAGCGAGCCCCCAACCGAGGCTCCCACTCAGCGCGATTGATCGATCCGATTGTTACCCAACGCTCGACGGAAATGGGGTTGGGCTTTTCCAATAGCGGTCCCAGTTGCCCGGCATCAACGGCAAATCCGACATCCTGATCCAGGACTGACTTCAAACTCACAACACCATGCACACGTCCGTGAAGATCGACGACTGGCCCTCCGCTATTGCCAGGCTCAATTGGCATCGCTAACTGAAGCATCTCCTTACCATCGACTTTCCGAATCGCCGAAATAACACCGCTAACCGCACTATGCTTCAATCCCAGGGGGCTACCCATCACAACGACCGTCTGCCCTTGCTGGACTTGGCGAATCCCTCCCAACTCGAGGTGCGGCAGTGTTTGTCCTTGGGGATCGACCCTGATGACAGCCAGATCATGGAAGCGATCGGAGGCGTGAATCGCCAGCACTGGCAATTGCACTCCCTGGGCCGTTTCGATGGTAAACTCCCGGCCCTCTCCGATGACGTGGAGATTGGTCACCACCAGGTCCCCAGGAGAAATTATAAAACCGGTCCCTATCCCCTGCTGCCGACCATCCCTGGCGGCCACCGAAATCGCCACCAGCGAACGTTTTACTTGTTCAACCGTTTGCTGCACGCTGAGTCGAGGTGGGTCGCTCCCGTCGGGGACCGTATCTTGCGGAGTCTCCAGAGCCTTTGGCAACTCCTGGGCCGCCGCGGGCAGCCATAACAAGGTCCAGAAAACAAGCCCTGCTTCCACTGTGTGAGTACGCGTACGTCGCATCGAATGCACCTCGTTAGGGACTCCGCGCCGGCCGATATCGATCGATTCCGGGTGGTCCGTGTGTGCTTATTATACCGTTTCTAAACCAATCCGCTGGATTTTGAGTTGCTGGTGTCTGCTCACGTCAGCGGAATGACTTCTGGGACCAGTACGACAGATGGTAACAAGCTACATAAGACTAACCTGCAACCAGATTCTCACAGCCGTACGCACGGCTAACGTAACCACCACCAACAGTCCACACCCTGTGATCGCCAGCATCCACCAAGAGGCAACCCGATTTCCCTGGGCATCACGTCGGGTGCCCAGGTAAAGCAATGAAAATGCGAGCACCGGGCCCCCCAATACGGTCACTGCCTGCGCAAAGATAATCAGCGGCACCCTCCCCTGGGCACTAGTTGCCAGGGCAACCAACATCCCGATAAGCATGACAAGCACCGTAAAACGCTTCGTCCAAACCGAATCGATACGGGCATCAAGCCCCAAACCGTCAGCCAGCAAAGTTCCTCCAACGATCGAGTTGACCAAAAAAGAGCTGATTGCACCGGCAAATATCCCCAGACAGAACAGTATTTTTGCGTACCGACCAAAAAGCGGTTCCAATTGCTGGGCCACGTCACCGGCACTTTTTAGATCTTCCGGTTTCACATTTCCGGCGAGTACCGACGCGGCGGTAATCATAACCATCAAGGTAATACCGACCAAAATCACGGTGCCAACAATCGAGTCGATCAGGCCTTGGCCGAGTTGTCCGCGCCCCCACCCTTTCTCCTTGACCAGGTAAGCCTGATAAAAAGCACCGCCAATCGAAAAAGTGGTCACGATCAACCCTTGCAGGGTGATCCAGGGATCGATCATTTTTGGCCCATCGGCAGTTGAGTTTCCCACCTCTGCCACCTGCTCCAGCCGCGGCAAAAAACTCCCTGACAATTGATCAGGCACGCTGGGCACAAGCCCCAGAAGAACGGCAAATCCGTTGGGGTTGGACCACACAAGATTTGCCGCGAACCCCAAGAGCATGAGCGCCATCAGGATCATCATCAGCCGCTCCAGCGGCATGTAAAGTTTTTGCAAACCAAACAGGCAGGTAACCAACAGACCATTCAAGCCAACCAGCAAAACAATCCGTCCCGTGTTCGACACGTCCAGCAGAGGTTCAATGGCAGCCAACACCCCCAGGTTATTGCTGAACTGAAAACAAGATGCCATCAGAAATACGGAAACCCCTGCCAGCAGTGCCACGGGGCGGCCCAATCGCCAGGCCAACTCACGGCAGGGGGAATCCTGAAGCGAAACTCCAATCCGCATCCCGGTTGCAATGGCTCCCACCATCAGGAGGCCAGCACCAACCAGAGCCCACTCCATCTGATACCCAAACTGGCAACCGATTTTTGAACTCGTGAGGATGCTACCAGGGCCCAGGACCACGCAGGCGACAATGATCGCCGGGCCAAACGAACTCCAAAAACGGCGGACCACTCCTGGATCTTCAACCGAAGTCGACATGGTTGGTCCCTATTGCTTGAGCATTGCGGAAAACTACAAATCCTTGTTACCAGTCTCTTTTCTGCGCCGCTTTGACCCTTGCCTCGGCGATGAGACCCGCAATCTCCACCGGAGTTCCGTTACGTGCTTTACTGAGATCGGCTGCCTCCATGAAAGCAAATATTTCGATGGTTTCCTCTGCAGTAATTGGCGGGACCCCATGACGAAAGAAATCAACTATGATGACAACCAGTGGTTCGTACCCACCATAGGTCCCCACCTCCAGCGTACCCGTAGTACCAAAAGCAAGACCTCCATAGGTCGACTTGCCAACACGCATCCCCCGGAACGACCCGATCCGTCCCCCTTCCCAAACGCCAACGGCTAAATCTTCACCAGCCGTGTGGGTACGAGAAACGGACTTGCAACCGGTTCCCATGACCGCAAATAGGGCTTCCACGCCGTGAATTCCATACCAAAACAAATCGGGATGAGTCGGTTCCAGAGGACAAGAACAGTGCGTGTCACAACCGACGATCGGACCAATCGAACCTTGATGGGCAGCCACGGTTCCCTTACCGTAACGCAGCGTCGAAGTTGAAAACAGAGGCACCCCATAGTGTTTGGCTGCTTCAAAAATAGCAATCACGTCGACCAATGAGGCCGCCATCGGTTTATCAATAAACATCCGTTTGCCCGCTTTGAGCACCGGTAGTGCCTGGCGGAGATGGGGACGACCATCGTTGGTTTCCAATAACACCGCGTCAACCCGCGGAAGCAGTTCGGCGATGGAATCGACAATCTCCACTCCCATTGCCTGAACTTCTTGCGTATATCTCGGCACGCGGCTGACACTCGACTCGATATCAGGGCTCCCCTGAGGGTACGCGGCAACAACCCGGCAACCCGCCAGTTTGGGCGGTGGATTCTCGGCATTAAGGAGCCTGGTAAAGTGAACCACATGCGACGTATCAAGACCGATAATCCCTACACGGATGTCAGGTGGCGATTGGTCGTTGGCCGCTGCAGGAAGTGTAAGCCGCGTCAGGCTCCCAACGACAATCAAAAAGAGGGTCCATCTTCGACAAAGGGCAGTCATCACGATCTCCAGTGTGTATCTAAAAGCCTGCTTTACCTTAACGACATTAAATATGCCATCAAATCTGTCATCTTGGCCTTGCTGAGTTGATTTTCAAAACCGCTGGGCATCAACGATTTTCCCGTGTTGACCATTTCCTCAATATCAATCCGCAGAATAGTGCTGGCAACTCCATCCGCACCAAGGAGCGTTACGCTCGTGGCTGTTTCCTGCTGGATGATCCCTGAGTAGGTTTGCCCATCGCCCGTGACTACCAGTCGTGTTTGGAACCGGGCATCAACTTCCTGGTTCGGAATCAGCGTATTGTAAAGCAGCGACTCGGAACCACGATTTTTCATGGCAGCCAGGTTGGGCCCGATGGCTTGCCCAACATCTTCCAATTTGTGGCAACTCGCACACGACTGCTTGAACAATTCTTTTCCCCGGGCGATGTTGCCCGGCTCGCCCAAGATTACCCGGTAGGCATCGTAAACCCGCTTGCGTTCTGCGGACACCTCGTTGCGGATAGGTTGCTGCTCGCCACCATCTTCTTCAAAGACCATCACGGTTTCGCGACTGTCTGTATTGCCTTGCCTGGCCACCTGCTCACGCAATGCATCAAAAAATGCCTGCCCCTCTTGGGTCGACGCAAATTGTGGATCCTCGTTCAGCTGGGCAAGCACAACCTGGGCACCGTTTCGCAGCGAACTTAGCAAGGCACCACGAATATCTTGATTTGCGACATCTCGACGGGCCAAAGCGATTAATCCGGCGATACTTTCCGACGAGGGCCACTCTCCCAGGCTAAAGGCCAGCTGGTAACGAACTGAAATGGCAGGGTCGTCAACGAGAGTCAACAGTTTCTCGCGCAGAGCCACTGAGAGTGAGGCGTGTGCCTCGGCCAACCGGACTCCGTTTCGGCGCACCTGGGAATGGTCATCGTCCAGCGCCGCCAGCAACACCTGTTCCTCCAGCGCTTCAAGACCTGCCAGCGCATAGAGTGCAGCAATCCGGCCCTCTGGCAGTTTGGCCGTTTTCGAAATTTTCTTAAGAGCGGGCACTACCCCGGTGTCTTGGCGCTCGTAGATCAACCGCGCGGCGGTGCGACGATGCCACGCATTGGGGTGGTCCAGAGCCGCCACAAGTTCCCCGGTTGTCACTCCGCCCAGCCGGGTTGGGACAGGCTGCTTGAAATCGGTGGGAACAAGTCGGTAAATCCGGCCACGATCATTTCCGCTGTTGAGGTCGAGGTGTCGCTTGATCTCTGGGGGAAGGCTCAACGGGTGCTCAACAAACTCCCGGTACATATCGGCAATGTACAGCGCCCCATCGGGCCCATTGCAAAACTGCACGGGGCGAAACCAAATGTCGGTCGAAGCCAGCAACTCTGTCTGTTGGTCCACCCGGTGCCCCAGGTAGGCAACTCCATCTGGATGCAACTGTTTGCGGTGCAGCAAATTGCTCCCCACATCGGCAATCAGTGCCCAGCCACGATAGGCATCAGGCCAGGCATCTCCTTCGTAGATGGTGATACCGGTGGCGCTGGTAAAATACCCAGCGGGCGTACCACCACCTTCAATCGGACCGGAGGCGGCCTTTGCCACTCGCAGTCGGGTACGCACGATTCGCCACGCTTCAACAGGACTGATCCGATAAACGGCAGCTTGGGGCCCATCGGCGGCAATACTTCGCCGCGACGCACTACCGGCCTGATACGGATTGCGGCGCAAATACCGGTCCTCCGCCAAAACGACCTGCAAATGGTCACTGTTGGAGCAGACAAACTTTTCACCCCAACGGTTGAAACTCATTCCAAACTGCCCGCCACCACTGGTTGGTTCATATTCCAGAGTACGTGGATCAAAAATCAAATCCCGCCCACTGAGTAGCAATGGCTCTTCGGCCACCGGGTCACCGGGCCGAACAATGGAACTTTTGTTGCGCACCACCAGGTGAATGCGATTGTCCAAGCCCCAACGAAAACTGTTGATCAATCCCTGCACGTTGCTGGCGCCAAACCCACTGAAGACAACTTCCCTCCGGTCGGCCTGACGGTCGCCATTTTCATCTTTCAGATAAAGCAGATCCGGAGTCGCGCCGACAAAGATTCCCCCATCATAACAGGCCACTGCCGTTGGCCACGACATCCGGTCGGCAAACACGGTACTACGATCAAACAGGCCATCTCCGTTAGTATCTTCCAGAAACCGGATCTGACCG
>JAKVCB010000153.1:6577-9463 GCA_022448345.1 Pirellulales bacterium | reverse complement strand
CAACGGCGAGATTCAAAAAACTTACCATGTGAACCCAGGTGGCATAGCTGAGATTGTTTTTCGGATTGCTGAAGCGATCGACATTCAGCAGGTAAAGGCCTAGTAAGCCAAAGAAGATAAGGAATTGGGACCACTGTACGGGGTCTCGGCGGAGCAAGCGCCAGTCTTTGACTAACAAGAGACGGATTTGCAAAGAAAAAGGAGAAAGTACCGAAGTAAGGAGCTTGTCGACCAGTGCGATTCGTGCAGTGCGGCGACGTGTCTTTCGGCATTCGTATCGACTGAACCCGAGGCGAAACCATCGCTTTGCACTCCAGATGATCAACAGGTGCAGTAACAGGGCGTTGGAAATTAACACCGAGAGGTAAAGGCAGCTTTGCACCACGGGCATATCGGGCCAATTGTCGCCGCTTAGTCCCAGCGACGGCTCGCGGGCAGCTTCCAGTAAACCTCCTGTCAGCCATGTACTAGGAAGAAGTGCGCCTCGGGTAAAGGCAAACCGGTCGATAGTTTCTTGAAACCATTCTGCACCGAAGAGCGAAGAATGGGGGACACGGATGGTATTCCAGATATATTTACCCACCAGAGCCAGTAGCGCGACACCAGCGATGCCTACGATCGCTTTGCGCAGCTTGGGCATTTTATGGACAATCCAAAGGCACCCGATCGCACCCAGTCCGCAAGGGATATAGACAAATGCCACGATGAGCGGTAACAGTAACGCGAAATAATGCCACGGTGCACCAACAACCATGCCATAGGCAACCATCATTGGGCTTGCCAGCAGGAAGAAGCCCCAACTGCTGAAGAGTACGGCCTCCTGAAACTTGTACAGCACGATTCGTTCGCTGCGGATGGGAATTGTGAGCAGGTAACGAGTGTCGGGGGAACTGTATAATCCTGCATACAGGATAATGCCGGATGAGAGCACCAGCATGACATTGAGCGAAGCAAAGAACAGGTGGAACACGAAGCTGACCGTTCGCGCATGGTGCGCAGATCCTGCCTCGCCCACATGTTTTACAACAAACCCAAATCCTTCCACGAAGAGTCCGAACAGGCCAAGCCAAAAGATGAGGCTCAAGCAAATGATCACGGTCATGCGAAGTCTGGCCGTGGTGAACAGATGCCGTAATTTGGCAATGGAGATCCGGCTTCGCAATCGCCACATGATTTGGGCTTCGCGATCTTCGGTCGGGAGAGAGTTTTCGACACGTACGCCGAATGAGATCGGAGTTGGCGACACCGTATCGGACAGGTGGTTCATGATGATTGTGGAGACAGGGAGTTTATCGTTTTGGTGATTGGCGAAGCGCAGAGGAAGCCAGGCCTGTCGATTCGTCGACTAGTGAAAGGTAGAGTGCTTCGAGCGATTGGCCCTCCCCATGAAGTTGGGTGCGGAGTTGGGAGACGGTGCCTTCAAAGACGAGTTGTCCGCGTTGCATGATGCCAATACGGTCTGCGATTTCTTCAGCCACATCCAGTGTGTGGGTCGACATGAAGATGCACGTGCCAGCATTCGCTTCGGATCGCAGCAGGTCTTTCACCAGGCGAATGCTATGTGGGTCTAGTCCCACCAGGGGTTCATCGATGACCAGAATGCGAGGATTATGGAGCATGGCCGACGCAAACACTGTGCGTTGTTTCATGCCGTGAGAATAACGTTCGGTAAGTTCGTCGATGAAGTCATGGAGTTCAAAGCGGTCAATTTCACGGGAGATTCCCTGGACTGTTTGGTCAGGGTTCATACCGTACATTTCAGCGACAAAGGTCAGGAATTCCCGCCCTGAAAGTTTTTCATACAAATAGGGTTGGTCTGGGATATAGCCGATGAGCGAGGTTGTGTCGCGGGTGCGGGTCGCGGTGTCATGCCCGCCAATGTGAATTTGGCCACTTTTGGGCAGTAGAAGACCAACGAGCATTTTGATCGTCGTCGTCTTGCCAGCGCCATTGTGGCCCAGTAAGGCGAATACTTCACCGGCGGGAACATTCAGGCTGAGTTCTTCAACAGCGACCTTGGTGCCATAATTGCGGCAGACGTTCTGGAATTCGATCATGGTGTCGGTGCCGCCGCGCGTGCCGAATGGCTTGGAGTTCATATTCTGGTTTCTTTTCCTTGCTGTGTAACCCTGTGAATCAATATTTTGCGTTTATGGCGAATTGTTCGGCACCTCCGGTTTGTGGTGTGGTGGATCGACGGCTGTTGCAACTGAATTAAGGCCAAGTTGCTGCTCCGCCCAGGCGAGCGACTGCCTGTCTAATTTGCGGTTGAAACGGAGTTGCACGTTGAGGAGAAAAATATCCTGCTGAATCACGGTTCCGTCATCGGTGACCCATAATTTGGCGCGCAGGGTGTCATTGGCAGCAATGCCTGTGTTGTCGAGGGTTCGGTATTCCACTCGCTTGGTATTGACCAGCCGGCCCTCGTGGTGCAAGGGTTCCTCGGTCACGACTTCCGCTTGCAGGATTTCAATCGATTGGTTCAGTGGTCGGAACGGGCTGATCACTTCTCTCTTCCAGCGACGTCCAACAAACATCTGTAAAAGTGTGGCGTCAGGGGTTAGTTCTCCTGACAATGTTGAGTTTTTCGGAAGTGGGTAGTTCATGCGATGCGTGACGTCACCGGTTGTAATTCGCAACTGCAAATCCGTATCATTGCATTGCCCAACCATTTTAATAGCAGCTGGCAGATTGTTGAGGCAAACTTTAGTATCGAAACCGGTTAATTGATCAAACGCATCGAGGGAGAGCTGGTTCTTCATGTCGAGCGTGATGGGGCCCATTTGGTCGACAATTTCGTTCATCCATCGCGGAGCCATCTGCTTCAGGGGGATGTTTTTCAATACGATACGGCTGTGAAGGTCGGTCGTATTGAGGCTGTTTTGT
>JAKVCB010000153.1:0-6567 GCA_022448345.1 Pirellulales bacterium | reverse complement strand
CCAGCCGACTTCTTTGTCGAGGCATTCAATCGTCCAGTATACGATTGAATGTTTTGCGTGAGACATGGCGCGGGGCGGTTTGCCCTGAAAGAACGGGGGGAGTACGTGGGCAACGACCAGCCAAGACATCGTTACTGCCCAAAGGGTAAGAACAACCACCGTGAAAATCCGGTTTGCCATCCCAGTGGTCCTTTTGGTTCCAGGCTGCGCTCGAATTTGCCGCACCGCGAGCTGAGACAATTCCAAGCGTGAGATGCTTGCTGTAGTCTAAATAGTTTCAAGAATTGGTGCCACGAACATTTCAAGAACCAGGTGGGGGTACGCGGGAAGGCACTGTTGTCAGGTGAAGCATTTTAACATGGGGGTCTCCGGGGATTCAGATTGGAATATGGAATATGACGTGAAGGTTGGCCGTTGTTGGAGCCTGGGCCAATGCTTATTCGCAAACACGGATGATGCGGTTTGTCGGCGAGTCGTCGTCGGGCCAGTTGTTGGACAGTTGGTCCTGGGCGCAGGATCACGAAAAGGAAAATGGGTAAGAAAAATCCATTTCTCTTCTGCGAAGTCACAACCTACTTATTGGCCCCAGCTTAGCGGTTAAGAGGGATCAGGTTGGCATGGCAAGCTGTTCTTGGGACGATTGAATTTGCGGTGTCGTCCGACTATACTGGGAAGCCCGCGTTGGATGACTGGTGGAAAAACGGGTAGTAGGAGATACCATGATGCCGAAATCAACGTACTATGTTCAGGAGTGTCCGACTTGCGGCAGGAACCTTCAGATTCGTATCGAGTATCTTGGCAAACGGGTGGTTTGCCAGCACTGCGGGGCTTGTTTCGAAGCGTGTGAACCAGGGTCCCCCGCTTACCCTCCCTCGGACTCGAGCCTTTCGCTTTTGCAACGGGCAGAAGAACTCTTGGCTTCGTCCAGCACCATCACTTCGGGAGTTGGCACTTCGGTGGTCGGTCACGCCGATTCTGCGAATGCCCAGGCGGTAGCTCCAGCGCCGTTGAGCGGGAAGTCAGTTCCTGTGCGCCCAAAGTAACGTGTACTCGAAAAACGTGTACGCGAAACAAGCCAGGCGGTGAGGGTGGTTCTCAGTCTGCAGTTCTATTTCGCAGCGACTGTCGCTTTTTTCTGCAAAGGTGTTTAGCGGATCGCCATTTGAAGATCC
Organism: Pirellulales bacterium; assembly: GCA_022448345.1. GTDB lineage: Bacteria > Planctomycetota > Planctomycetia > Pirellulales > Lacipirellulaceae > JAKVCB01. The sequence continues at coordinate 5,395 of JAKVCB010000153.1, read as the reverse complement.
TCAAAGTAATGAGGGTAAGTTTTGGCCGTGCAGCCTGGGTCGTGGATTCGCACGCCCTCGATTTTTAAGCCTGCCAGCGCAAAGCTCATCGCCATGCGATGATCCTCGTATGTATTAAGAGTGGCCGCTCGAAGCGGGCCGGGGTGTACGGTGAGGCCATCTTGATGTTCGTCAACTTCTGCACCCAGCTTGCGCAATTCGACAGCCAGGTTGCCAATGCGGTCGGTTTCTTTGTGGCGTATATGGCCAACTCCCCGAATCGTTGTGGGCCCCTTGGCAAACAGGGCTACCACGGCAAGGGTTTGGACGGTATCGCTAATTCCGTTCATGTCGATTTCAATTCCCCGCAGTTGGCCACCCACGACCGTGATTGAATTGTCGGTGTGTCGTAGCTCGCAACCCATCCGCTCAAGGACATCGACGAAGGCAACGTCGCCTTGCAAGCTCTCCGGAGTCAGTCCCTCGACACGGACTTTGCCGCCGGCAATGGCGGCGGCCGCCCAGAAATAGCTGGCTGCCGACGCGTCGGGTTCAATCGCGAACTGTCCAGGTTGGTAGGGCATTGGGGCAGCGATCGAGAACTGTTGAAAGGATGTGTCGTGGGTGACGGCCACTCCAAAAGCTTTCATGACGGCCAGTGTCATTTCGACGTAGGGGATTGAAACCAGCGGCCCATCGATTTGCAGATTGACGGCAGCACGGGCAGCGGGAGCAGCCAGCATCAGCCCACTCAGGAACTGACTTGAAATATCGCCGCGAAGCGTGGCCGTGCCACCCTTGAGGCCATTGGCGTGGACGGAAACCGGCGGACATTCGTTGTCAAATTCGCTTACGACTTTTGCACCAAGCTGGCTGAGTGCCTTGAGCAGGTCACCAATCGGTCGCTGTCGCATCCGGGAGACCCCATCAAGTCGAAATGGGCCGTGTCCCAAGGTGGCTACTGCAGTGAGGAAACGGATTGTGGTTCCACTGTTCCCGCAAAACAGGTTTGCCTCCAGCGCCGGGAGTCGGCCTGATGTGCCGTGAACCAGAAGCGTTTTTCCTTCCTCCTGGATATCAATGTCAATTCCGAACTGTTGGAGCCCGGTTATCATGACTTGCGTATCATCGCTTTGAAGGGCTCCGGTTAGCGTCGACTTTCCAGTTGCCAGGCTGGCGCAGACCAGGGCGCGGTTGGTAATGCTCTTGGAGCCGGGAGGGCGCACCGTGGCATTCAGGGGTGCTGTGACAGGTGAAGTCAGTAGTGGTTCAGGCATGTCTGTTTTTTAGTTGCCGGCAGGAGAGAGGGGCCTCGACTCGGCAATTTTCCACAGGTGATTGTGGCTGCGGACGTAAATTGCGTTGTCGGCGACTGCTGGAGAACCCCAAATTCCTTCTCCCAATTCGTTTTCGGCAATAATTTTTCCTTTGGTACTAATGTCCACAACGTATGCTGTGCCATCCGTGTTGAAACAGTAGAGATGCTTTCCGGCCAGGACAGGAGTGGACCAGAAGGAACCTCCCAGACGTTTTTTCCAAGCGATTTCTTTTGCGGACAAGTCGCCACAGGAGACAACATTGCCTGAAATTACATAAACCTGGTCGCCGGTCAATACAGGGCTCACGGTCCTGGTCTTCAGGCGGTTTTCCTGCCATACAAGTTCGAATTCGCCGGGTTTTACTTGGTTCCAGGTAGCCAGTCCATTGCTGGGAACGACTAACCAATGATTGACGGTGGGGGAAGGAATGAGCCCGCATTCACCTTCCCATTCCCACTGTAGTTTTCCCGATTTGGCGTCGAGCAACTGCACGCCCTGTGCATTGGTGAGTAAAACCTGGCTTCCCGAATCGTGAACAATACCCACCGGCGAAGTCCAGTTGGCTTGTTGGGGACGGGGGCGGTACCAGACTTGGGAACCGTCACGACAGTCGAGGGCCTCGACAAAGGAATCTCCCTGTGACTCGCTCTGAATGACCACCAAATTGTCCAAGACCACCGGGGAAGAGGACATGCCCACGTCATTTCCTACCTTGGGGTAATCGAGTGCCAGTCCACGAATCCATTGCAGGTTTCCATCCAGGTCAAGGCAGACCAAATCGTTGGAGGAGAAGAACGCGAAAACCTGCTGGCCGTTGCTGGCAGGGGTGGGGGCGGCGTTGGCGGATGTAGGGTGACAAAACGACCGGCCAGTGGCCCAGAATTTGCGGTGCCAGAGTTCTTTTCCGGTGGCCGAATCGAAAGCTAATACGTGCAGTCGGTTTCGTCCCGTTCCACTTGAACACGTCACAATCACGCGGCCATCCACCACGATTGGGCTCGAAACCCCTTGGCCTGGCAAGTTGGCCAGCCAGGCGATGTTTTCCCCAGTTTCTGCGGACCAGCTTTGTGGTAACTGAGAATCCAGCATGGCGGTACTGGCCGCGTCAGGGCCCCGGAATTGTCTCCAGTCGGAGACGGCCAGGGAGGGGGTGCCGACAATCGGCAGCAAGGCAGCCAGGCACACAAGTACTTCTGCAGAGAGAAGCCTGCGGATAGGTTTTCTTCCTTCTTTGTGGGGCCCGGTAGAATGCTGTCGCGCGCCGGGAGTCCAGCTGTAAGACTGGTGATGCATCAATTTGGCGGTCATGGATTTACCTGAAGGTTTGTCGTGACGTCCGGTAAGGGGCCGCCCAGCTTGTCGGTAAGTCGGAGTTGGAATTCCCAGTCTTGAGCCCACGATTCGGTTTGTTCGTTCTGGCATACTTTAAGCATGATCGTGTTGGGGCCCTTGTGGAGTTCTGCGGAGGCCTTGTATTGGTCAAAGGGGCCTGACGAAGCATGGTAAATTTCGTGTTCGGCAATGAGTTCTCCGTTGACCCAGATTTTTGATGCGTTGGGAGTCATCCAACGACACTCGACCGATTGCTCAGTTGGGGAGAGGATCGAAACCCAGGCATACGCCACGGCTCCCATATGTTTGTCGAGGGCCAGGTTCAGATCAACCTTGCCGTAGTCGCCACTGGTGTTTAGCGGATGCCAGGTGACCTCTCCTTCTTTTCCAGCATATGTTGCCGTGAGATCAACGGCATCTTCGGGTGGGTAATTGGTAGCAAATCCTTTTTTTTCTGCATTGCTAAAAGGGCCTACGACTTGCCAGGACTGGATAAATCCCATGAGCGAGTTTGGGTCGACAGTTTCCCCTAGCTTTTGGAGCGCGTCGACACACGTTTCAATTTGTTGTTTGTCACGTGCCGCAGAAATGGCCGTGCGATAGGCGTCGAGTTTTACGGACGTGTCTTCGGTCGTTTCGGCCTTGTCTATCCAATGTGAGACGGCCTCGAAACGGATTGCCAGGCTGGAGTCGTTTAAGAGCTGTGATAACAGTTCTGCAGTTGGCCCGGGGGCCACTTCGTTAAGCCACTCATACGCAACCCACCGTGCCCGGGAGCTGTGGGAAGGCTCCAGTAAGAATCGTTTCAGTTCTTCCGTGGGAAGCTGCGCGCCGGTTTTAAGGGTGCGCTCGGCAATCGTGTCGACAGTGCTTCGCAGCCAGTTTTGCGCCAGTGGATTTGAATCGGGCATGGCTTTTAGGATGGTTACGATGGCTGAACTGTCGGACGAGGCAACTTTCTTCCAGGCTGTTTGAAGTTGAGTCTGTCCGCTGTCGCCAGGACCGGCCGTGAGAAGGGTTTCCAGTGCGGTGTCCAGGTCCGCAGTCTTCTCCGCGCGGGCAGGGGTCGGGTTGGCCAGGGAGCAGAGTGCGGCGACTGCCATCGCCCAGGAAAGCGCCCAGGAAATCGCCCAGGAGTAGGTGTTTGGGTACATGGGGAACTTTGCTGGAAAAAATGAGTTGCGGGGGCTAAGCCGATTCTACTTTGACGGCGCAAAACTTGAACCCAGGAATTTTTCCATGGGGGTCAAGGGAATCATTGGTGAGCACGTTAGCTGCCGCTTCGCGGAAATGGAAGGGGATAAAAATGATGCCCGTTTCCACGGAGTCGTCGGCGCGGACCGCCAATTCAATCGTGCCGCGGCGGCTGCTAACCCGGATCTGACTTTGAGGTGCCAGTCCAAGTTGCTTCAAATCGTTGGGGTGCATGGCAGCAAACGCATCAGGCTCAATCTGCGACAGCGCGTAGCTTCGCCGTGTCATGCTGCCGGTGTGCCAGTGTTCCAGGACACGCCCTGTATTCAAGACAAAGGGGTACTCGGCATCGGGAATTTCGTCGGCAGGTTGATAGGAGCAAGTCACGAACTTGCCTTTACCCGAAGCTGTTGGGAATTGATCTCCAAACAAGATTTGAGTGCCATCGGTCGTGGTGGGGGTAGGGCAGGGCCAGAGTTTTCCGGTGCTCCCCAGGTTGTCGTGCGACAGGCCATGGTAGTTTTTCGTAAGGCTGGAAAACTCGTCAAACACGTCGGCAGTCGATTCGTATGGCATAGGATATCCACTGCGATTTCCAATCTCGCAAATGATCTTCCAATCTTGCCTCGCTTCACCTGGTGGGTCCAGCACCTGCTGTCCCAGTTGAACCCGACGATCGGTATTGGTGTAGGTGCCAGTTTTTTCAAAGTAGCTGCTGGCCGGGAGAATGACATCGGCGAATTCGGCCGTCTCGGTGAGAAAGATGTCTTGGACGACGAGGAAATCTAGCGCTGCCAACGCCTTGCGTACCTTGTTGGAATTTGGGTCGGAAATAAAGGGGTTTTCTCCCAGGATGTACATGCCGCGAATTGATTTGTCGAGTGCTCCCTTGATGATTTCGACGACGGTCAAGCCAGGTTGGGGGTCTAGCGGGACGTCCCAGGCCTCTTCGAATTTTAATCGAGTTGCATCGGAGGTGACGGGTTGATAGTCGGGGTAGACCATGGGAATCAGCCCGGCGTCACTTGCGCCTTGGACGTTGTTTTGTCCACGCAAGGGATGGAGTCCCGTGCCGGGCCGTCCTACATTGCCGGTCATCAGGCAAAGAGAGATCAAACAGCGGGCATTATTGGTCCCGGTTGTATGTTGGGAGATTCCCATTCCCCAGAACACGATCATGCTTTCGGCTTCACCAATGGTACGTGCAATGGCTCTGATTTCAGCAGCCGGAATACCGCAGATTTCTGCAGCCTTCTCCGGACTGTAGTCTGCAAGGACCATTTCGCGGAGTTGCTCGAATCCCTCGGTGCGGTTGGCAATGAATTGCCGGTCGATAAGGTCTTCGGCGATCAGGACGTGCATGATGCTGTTGTAGAACGCCACATCGGTGCCAGGTTTCAGCTGGGCAAAGTGGGTTGCAAAATCAGCCAACTCGTGCCGACGTACGTCGGCCACAATGAGCTTGGTACCCCGTTTTACCGCCTCCTTCATGAAAGTTGCTGCAACCGGGTGGTTGGCGGTTGCATTCGAGCCGGTCACCAAAGCGACCCCCGCCCGCTCCACGTCTGCGA
>JAKVCB010000152.1 GCA_022448345.1 Pirellulales bacterium | reverse complement strand
AGAAAGCCTCCTCACGGCCCAGCCGGAATCGTTTGGCAGAGAAAGTGTGTTTGCGGCAACCTACTGTGTCAAATCTCTCGAGTTTACCAACTCTCTGGAGACGCAGGTCAGGCTAGCATACTTCCGCCCACAATTCAGCTTGACGTACTGCTTTGCACGTCATCTGCAGGCTTGGCTGAGCCGCTCTGAGCATCCAATTTGTCAGCAATTCGGCGATGCTCGTCAGCCTGCTTATTCTTGCCGAGCCGGGCCATCGTCGTGGAAAGATGACGGTGAGCATCCACGTGTTGCTTGTCAAACTCAACCGCATTCGCAAACGATTTCGACGCAAGCTTGGAATCACCTATCTGGTTGTAAGCCAGCCCTCGTCGGAAGTAATGCTCGGCTTCGGTTGGTTCCAAACGGATTGCCTCGTTGAAATCATCGATAGCTTTTTCAAAATCTGCCAGCTGCATGTAGGCCAACCCGCGATTGACGTAGGCAGGCGTGTAGCGATCACTCTGGGCAATTGCCTCGCTGTAGGCCTGAATGGCCTCGTGTAGCTTACCGACACCCGTGTAGGAATACCCTTGCCAGAGGTGGGCACGCGGATCGTTAAAGTTAATCGATGCTGCCTCTTCAAAATCTGAAATGGCCAAATCATCTTCATCGATGTAGTGGAAACAGATTCCTCGCCGGAAATAAGATTCTCCCAGTTCCGGATTCAGGGCGATTGCCTCAGAAAACGATTTAATCGCATCGCCAATTTCACCAAGCATTCGCTCAGCAACACCTTGACTGTGGTGAGCCGCAGCCCTCGCTGAAGCCGTCTCGTTAGCCTCGGGAAGCAGTTTCAGTAGTGTTGCGCAGTCGAGAATCGCGTCCTGGTAAGTCTGTTTTCGCAGTTCTTCATCCTCTGTTGTTTTTCCCAATTCAGTATGAATGGCAGCTTTGGTCAGGTATCCCTGTACAAAAGGCATGCCATCTTCGTCCGGTTCAAACAATTTGATTGACTCCAGGGCAGCCTGGAGTGCTGGAACATATTGCTGAGCCTGCATTAAAGTTGTCGCCAGAGCGAATTGCGACTCGTGATCTTTGGGATCCAATTCAATCGATTTGTGAATGTCGACCAGAGCCTGGTCCAATTTACCTTGGCTGGCATAGCCTCGACCACGAAGCCGATAGGCCTCCGGGTTTTCTTCGTTCATCTTGATGGCCCGATCCATCACCTTGACACCCTGGGAACCTCCTCCAAGCAGAATCATCGCCTTGGCCAGACCGAAAACAGCATCGTAGTTCAACCGATTTTCTTCAACAGCAGCCTGAAAATCTGGTAGCGAGAGTTCAATCGCACCCAATTCCTGATAGAGTTTTCCACGCGCCACCAGAGCCTCTAAAAACTTTGGATTCTTGTCGAGGGCTTCCTTGTAGTCTTTCAGGGCCGAGTCGTAGTCCTCAAGTGCGGCAAACGCAAGGCCACGAGCCGCATAGGCATTCGGAGCATAGGGAACCTTTTGAATGGCGGCGGTAAACGCAGTAACGGCTTCTTCAGGTTTATCGTCTCCGAGATAGGTCTGGCCTGCCTTCATAGCCTGCTCATACTCGGCAGCAATATCTTTTTGACCCGCTGAAATCTGAGCCTGGGCCGCTGACCCGCTGAGCAAATAAATAGACACGAGAACAAGGCTGATGTTGATCGTGGAGAAAGTTCTAAAAAATCGGGGGAAACTCATGGATTTTGCCTCGGTCAACTGGGGCGAACGCAGTATGTCCAGCCAAAGACTGGGACACAGAAAAAACTGGAATATGTGGAAACTTGCCGAGCAACCTAGCGATACGGATATTCCGCTCGGAACTCTACTGGATCGTACCACGCTGTTGAAATTAAGCCCGTTGAATGGGGCAGTCCCACCGAGAAAACTCCGACACGTGGTGCCGGTCCTAATGGTCGTACGGCCCCCACCACGGCAAGGTTCGCAAAAGGTAGGGGACCACGGAATTTTAGGGTCGTAGGGAAACTGCAATGGCGGGGACATGCAAGACGGCTGCCCCCTGGCAAGCCAGGATCGGTGCTGTCCTCCTCAGAATGGAAGCGTTCTCTGTGAACGTTCTACAGTTGCGGTGCCTTTTTCGGCTTGACATCATTCTTGCCAGCCAAGGCAAAACGGCTGTATCGCTTGCCGGTCCGGTTGTATTCGGTGGCAAAGGCTTCAGCGTCCTCTGGCGTAAAAGGACGGTCAAGGGTTCGCTTGAACTTTTGATATTCGTAAATATGAACGACGTAATTCGGTTCCGGCTTGGGCCTGCCATATTCGTCGAGATTATTACCCTCTGCCACGTCTTGTTGTTCAGCGTCTGATTTTGGCTCAGCGACCGGTTCCTCCTTGGAAGTTTTTCGCTTGCGGCTCCGCGACGATTTCGAAGCAGCCGTATCTGACTCCGTAGAAGCGTCTGCTTTGGCCTTAACCTCAACCTCCTCAACGTTGTCTTCGTTGTCAGCACTGTCAGCGAGGTTGTCTACCTCGTCGTGGTCATCCTCCAAGTCGTATTCGTTGTCGTCCACGAGGTCGAATTCTTCGTTGAAAAGATCATCGTCGTTGTCAGTGGCCATGGAGAGACGTCCTGCGTTCGGTTGGAGTTGAAGGTTGCCAAATTCAAAAAAACACCGGAATACTTATCGGTTGAAGCATTTCAACCAGTTTAGTATTGAATGAATTGGTGAGTCCGTCAACGGGCCCAAAATGGGGCGACATTGCTAGTTGGTAACCAACACCCGGGGTGATATTTCTCTTCCCGACCGCTGGTACGACATTTGATATGAGCCAACCGACTCGTGTGGACCCGTTGATCCCTATCGCAAACCACCGTGGATTGTGCAATTTTGCAGCCGGTCGTACGCTCGGCTTACTGTCCACGCCCATTATTATAAGGGAAGCAACACGGTATTTGGCCGGCTGTCGCCAGAGATAGCCGAGAACCTGCCACCCATTCAGAGAATCGGTGGCGGTTCGTTTCGGGCCACGTCAATTGCTTTGGTAAGCGTGGTATCCGCAGTTACCGTATCAAGGGAGCCACTGCTGACATTCGCAAAGCTCACGTCGCTTTGAGGAATGTCCTCAATGCCACGATAACCGGCAGCGTATTGCTTGTTTCCGTTAACTTGACCAGAGATCGTCTGCGTAGCACGACGAATGTCGATATCGGGATGCACTCCGAACTTGCTGATCGGACGATCGTGGGGCGAAAAGAACTTGGCAGTCGTCAATCGAATTCCAGTGCCAGCATGACCTAGCGAGAAGATGCCCTGTACCGATCCCTTGCCATAGGACCGACTACCGATGATCTTTCCTCGCTTGGTGTCTTTGATGGCTGCGGCAAAAATCTCACTGGCGCTAGCACTGTCCCCGTCAATCAAAACGACCAAAGGTACCCGCCACGTGCCCCCCCTATGAGCCCGATAATCAAATGTCTCAGCATGGCTGCGGCCGCGTGTCGAAACGATCCGCCCGTTGGCAACGAACTTGTCAGCTAGTTCAACACTTGCGGTAAGCAGTCCTCCTGGGTTGCCCCGGAGATCAATGACCAGGCTTTTCATTCCCTGGCGGTGAAGTTCCCAAAGGGCTGACTCCATGTCGGAGGCAGTCGTCTTCTGGAATGCTGGGATCCTGATGTATGCAACGCCACTGGATGGATCTACGATTCCGACGTCTTCTAGGCTGGGGACATCGACATGCTCGCGCCGCACTGTGATCGTTTTGGAAAAATGGCCCGTCCGCTCAATCGTGACACGGACAACACTGCCTTCTACGCCCGTCAACAATCCGGCAGCCTTGTCTGTCGACAGATCGCTGGTTTTTTGTCCATCAACTGCAACAATCCGATCCCCTTCAAGAATTCCGCTTTGCTTAGCTGGACTTCCTGGAATGACATGGACTATCAACAACGCTCCATTATCTGCCTTGAGTTCAACACCCAAGCCGATAAAGTTGCCTTCAATTTGTGAGTAAACGTCGCGCAACTGGTCCGCAGTCAAGAATGCCGAGTAACTGTCCAACCCGTCAGCCGCTGCCGCTATAAACTCCATGAGCGCTGCGGATTCGCTTAGTCCCGTCCGGTAACTGATACGACGGGCGATCTCCGCAGCTCTGGCCGAGGCATCGTGCGACGTCTGAATACGCGAGCGGACGGCTATTTGACAGATCTCGTGATGCACCTGCTCAAGCCGCCCCTGGTTGGTGCTGAGATGGTGTAGGCTGCAAAACTCTTGATCTCCCAAGGCAATTCCCAGAGATCGAACACCTCGATAAACCAGCTTTTGCCAGGGAGGTGTCTCAACATAATGTGTATCGATCTTGCTCAAAAGTTCGCCGTACATCTCCGACGCCTGGTTCGCGCTGAGGGCCTCGACCGACTGCCTAAAGCTATGATCGCCAAACCGACGGTCAAAGCTGTAATGAAGGCGGGCATTGTCGAACCGCTGCTGCAGAGCATGCTGCCCCGGATGATCCCGCAAAGCCTCTTCATAATGAGCTAATGCGTCGCCCCAGGAGCCATCCGCTTCAAGAGATTGACCTTGCTCAAGAATATTGCTGACAACCTTGGGAACCAATCCGTCGGACGCCCGAACCACCCCCACGGCTGACACCTGAGTGTCAGAATAAGAAGGATGACCAGCCACCAGCAGGGTGGCTATCAGGATCGCCAAACTTCGCTTCATTAATTCAAACCCAAACGTCATGTGTTCATTCCGTGACACGTGAGAGGTGGCTTTCGCGCGGTTTTAATGCACCTGGCCGACAAGGAGGCCAGCCAACCGATTTTAACGATTCAACCCGGCAATCGGGCTTCGGGCCAAGCGGGCCCAACTTTGGGGGACACCGTGAATATAGATCACGAATGCGCGCGAGTCAAAAAACTACAACACACTTTCTCGCGGGTGTTCCACGCACTCGTTACAAACAGCGCAACCGGATGCAGGATGTAACGCCTGGTCGGACAACGACGCAAAAAAGTTTCAGGACGATTCTTTGAGTTGCCCCGTCTTGACCGTTTAGCACACCTTGCGCACCACCGCGCCGCGGCATCCTGGTCAGCCTTGCCATTGTTGCAGCTGGCCAGCTAATGTAGGCAAGCGATTGGAGAGGCGGGCTTGCGAGCCATACAATCCTTGAAAGCCATAGAGTGCAGCGTCATGCCGTCCACTGACTGAGAATTCATTCTCCCAGTACCGATATATAAGGGCGATGTGCCAGTTCTGACCTTAGTTACGAAATCGAAACTCAAACAGTTCCCTCAAATGACACAGCAATATCAACAAACGGATCCGCGATCGCTTTACCAGACCAACGCCACCGGAAAAACCGGGCCAAACCACTTCGCCTCGACCTGAGATTTGGCCACATCCCACCAAAAAAAACCGTCGCCCCTTCGTTGTCCCAGTCCCGGGTGGAGGGGGGGGAGGACGGTGGCCCGGGGCAGTACATTGAAAGGGGCGACGGGAGATGCTATCGTGGCGCGCTCTGTTCCGCGGGGCATGTGCAGAGTTGATTGGGCGCGTCAGAAGCATCTGGCACTACCGCTACGGGGAGGAATTCCGGTAGTGCCTTAGCCACTCATTTTTCTCATGCTCATTTTCTACGTGATGTTGCTCAGGAAGGTTCGGTGTTGCGGTTATTTTCCTCCCTTTTTGACCGGTTGACCGAAAGAAACCACCCATTATTCAGCTCCCCGCTTCTGCCCGGCGCTGCCTCACTTTGCTCAGGAAAAATCAATGCCAAACCCACAGATTCAAAATGCTCTGATCAGTGTCAGTGACAAGACGGGACTCACGGAGTTCGCCCGCGGATTAGTGGCAGCAGGAATTACGATCTACGCCAGCGGGGGAACACGCCGTCACCTGGAGACCGCAGGTATCCAGGTCCAGGAAGTTGCTGCTTATACCGGATTTCCCGAAATGATGGATGGACGCATCAAAACCCTGCATCCAAAAATTCATGGTGGGATCCTGGGACGCACCGATCACCAGGAAGACTTGGACGCAATGGCAACACATGGCGTTGTTCCCTTTGGGCTGGTCGTGGTCAACCTCTATCCGTTCGAAACAACGATTTCGCAGCCGGGTGTGAGTCCTGCCGACGCGATTGAACAAATCGACATCGGAGGACCTACCCTTGTTCGAGGGGCCGCCAAAAACCATGCCTATGTGGCCATCGCCAGTTCGCCTTCCCAGTACCCAGCCATCCGCAACGAAATCGAATCGAACGGTGGTGTTAGCGATACCTTGCGTCGCGAATTGGCAGGTGCAGCTTTTGCACATACGGCTGCTTACGACACGGCTATTGCCAACTATTTTGTCCGGCCAGATACTAACAACGCCGACAAACCTTCGACCGATTGCTTTGAACGCAGGATAAACCTCGCGGCCACGCACCAGGTAACTCTCCGATACGGTGAAAATCCTCATCAATCCGCCGCACTTTATGCGTCGAGCAATGCCGATCCGAATAGCCTAGTTCGAGCCGAGCAGCTCAACGGCAAGGAGCTTTCCTATAATAATTTGCTTGACTTGGATGCAGCTTTGTCAGCTGCCTCCTCTCTGCCAACACCAAGTGTGGTTGTTTTGAAACACAACAACCCCTGCGGCGCTGCAACCGCCCCAACACTTGGGGCAGCAACCCAAAAAGCATGGGATGGTGACCCAGCTAGTGCTTTTGGATCCATCCTCGGCTTTAATGTGCCCGTTGACCTGGCGGCTGCGGAATGCCTTGCCGAACCAGGCAAGTTTGTCGAGGCAATCATTGCCCCCGATTTCGAACCAGCAGCCTTGGAGCTTCTTACAACCAAACCAAAATGGCGGTCGAATGTCCGTTTGCTTAGAGTAGGGAAAGTGGCTCCAGGTACAGGAGCTCTTCAAATACGGTCCATCTCTGGAGGTTATCTCCTCCAGCAAGCCGACAACCACGCCGATGAAGTGTCCGCGTGGCACCAGCCTACCGAGCAACACGCTACCGAAGAGCAGTTGGCAAACCTGAAGTTTGCCTGGTCAATATGTCGTCATGTGAAATCGAATGCGATTGTATTCGTCAAAGACTGTGGCCTGGTCGGCGTTGGAGCTGGCCAAATGAGCCGCGTCGATGCTGTGGAAATCGCAATTCGCAAAGCTGGTGATCGAAGTTCGGGAGCCGTACTTGCTTCCGACGCATTTTTTCCTTTCGACGACTCAATTCACAATGCGGCTCAGGCTGGCATTGTTGCAGTGATTCAACCAGGCGGATCGCGACGCGATGAGGAAGTGATCGCTGCCTGCAACGAACACAATTTACCAATGCTATTAACCGGCCGGCGACATTTCCGACATTGAGTGTGGGATGGTCGGTGGAGAGTTGCTTTTTGATATGGCCTGCAGAACCTCAAGGGAAGTTTTACGCCGGTCACAATAGTTACCTTTCCGATAGTGAAAGACTTGGCCTTTCAGGTCTTCAATTTATGCTTTCCCGATCGGAAATCTGGTAACGTTCACCGATAAAAACACCCAACTCGCAACTGCCAAATACACTCCCTGCGCCAAACCATGTCCTTGCTGCAAGTTTGCACGTCAACACGCAATCCCGGGTCTCTTTTTCCAGAATTCGGTGGCCTGTTGAAAAGCAAAGGCCAATTGCAGGACTCCAAAGTCATCGTGATGTCTTCCCACGATTTGAATACCCACTGGTAGCCCGTCAGGGGTGAACCCGCAGGGGACTGAAATTGCAGGCAAGCCGGTCACTGAAACGAAGTAACATGATTTCATCCAATCGATGTAGGTATGCATCTTTTCTCCGTTAATCTCCGTGACATAGCGATCCTGCACGGCAAAAGGAGGCACCTGGCTGACCGGAAAAATCATAAACTCGCACCTTTCCATAAACCGGCGCACCTGGTGGTAGAGCTGCGTGCGTTTTAATTCCACACGGGCGAGTTGAGGACCGGTCAACTTCTTACCTTCTTGGGCGTTCCAGATGATGGTCTCCTTGATGGCTTCGCGATGTGTCTCCAGCAAGTCGCGAAAATTCAATTCCATTTGCCATGCCCGCCAAGTTTTAAAGATCTCATCGGCGTCGCTAAAATCAGGCGTTTCATCGAGAATTTCACAGCCCAGCGACTCGAAAATCGGCCGCCGCGCTTCCAAAACTTCTGTGACTAGCGGATCAACTGGTATTTGGCCGAAGTCCCGACTCCAGGCAAGCTGAACTCCACGAAAATCGCGTTCCAGTGGCTGGGTGAAGAGATCAGCCGGTTCAGTTATGGCAATCGGGCTGCGGGAATCCGGCCCAGCTATGGCCGATAGCATCAGTGCTATGTCTTCCACTGTTCTGGCCATTGGTCCTTGGACCTGAAGCGGAAACCAAGCGGCTTCTGTGGGCCAGGAGGGAACGCGACCGGGCGAGGGACGAAAACCAACGACATTACAGAAACTGGCTGGATTGCGCAATGACCCTCCAAAATCACCGCCGTCGGCAATGGGAATCATGCCACAAGCCAATGCTACCGCAGCCCCACCACTGCTGCCACCGCAAGTTTTCGCAAGGTCATAGGGATTAAGTGTCTCGCCAAAGACCTCGTTGTAGGTTTGCGAACCAGCACCAAATTCCGGAGTGTTGGTTTTTCCAATTGTGATAGCCCCTGCTGCTTTTAAGCGTTCAATGATCAATGCATCTTGATCTGGCACGTGATCCCGAAAGATGGGTGAACCAAATGTTGTGCGGATGCCTTTTGTCTCCACCATGTCTTTATGGGCAACCGGCAGGCCATGAAGTGGCCCCAATTGGTGACCTCGGAGCAAACTTTCATCCGCCGCAGATGCTTGCTCCAGGGCCTGATCTGCCAATAACGTGATAATCGCATTCAAACGAGGATTCACACGATCGATTTGTGCTAAGTGTACCTCGGTGAGTTCGCGTGCCGACACTTCACGATCGCGAAGGAGACGCTGCAACTCCGTTGCCGTTAAAAAGCAAAGCTCGGTGACATTCATTGCTGTCGTTCTCCGTGCGGCCCAGACAAACTTTCAAGAAATCTGGTGTACTCCCAAGAAATCATCGTTTACTTACATCGACCGGCATCGCATCACATACATTTTGTGGCCGGTAGACCAAACGCCTGTTAACCACTCGACTCTGACAAAAACACCTGTCGTAAAACTCGCCAGGACATTCTTCCGGGAAGATACCACCTGGGACATATTCTGAAGAACGGAAAGGGCTGGGGCCTGTTTTTTCCCAATTTAAAGTTTCCCGTGTGGTAGCGGAAGAGGTACAACGACAGGGTCCGTTGCAACGACAAAATCGGAGTGCTGACTTGTAGTTTTGGAGAATTCTAACAACCACCTGGAACTCGATTTGAAAAATGTCGACATTTTCTGCGTTGTCGTGGTTTAAATGGAGACTGAATTTGCAGTTGGCCTTGAAGGTGATCCGGTCAGAAGTGCAAAATCCGTCCACGTGGTTCGACTTGCTC
>JAKVCB010000151.1 GCA_022448345.1 Pirellulales bacterium | reverse complement strand
GTTTCATGAGAATCCTCTTGAAGTGGTGTGGCAGGACGGCGAGTTGTCTGGTGTATCAGGGGGCGTGGTGTTTGTACAGCGAAACGGGTGCGTTTGCGTTTCGAGAAAGATCCTGGCAGTGACGGCGGCCGCTAGGTTGTGGCCCCGGGTGATTGGCAGTGTTTGAGAACGCGCAGGTAGAAATTTCAGGCGCCATGCTGCTGATGCGTGTCTTGCGAGCAGTTTTCGTTGCGACAGCTTTGCCGCTTGGTCAATGGTACTTAGATGGTTAGCCGGCCTGACAGGTCATTGTGCCCACCCACGTCCGTGAGACGTTGGTCTCGCCCATTGAAAAAATAGGTCAACTGTTCGTGGTCGAGTCCCAGCAGGGAAAGCATTGTCGCGTGTAAATCGTTGACATGGACTTTGTCTTCCACGGCGTGGAACCCGAAGTCATCTGTGGCACCGATCACCTGTCCGCCACGGATAC
Source organism: Pirellulales bacterium (assembly GCA_022448345.1). Lineage (GTDB taxonomy): Bacteria > Planctomycetota > Planctomycetia > Pirellulales > Lacipirellulaceae > JAKVCB01. Next base: position 9,024 of record JAKVCB010000151.1, on the reverse strand, counting down.
CGCCGCCTGCCATCCAGATGCTAAAACCGTAGGGGTGGTGATCACGACCATCGTTACCCTGCTGAATGGGAGTACGTCCAAATTCTCCTGCCCAGACCAGCAGGGTTTCATCGAGCAAGCCACGTTGGGCCAGGTCGGTGAGCAGGCCGGCAATGGGTCGATCGGTTTTCTTGGCCTGCTTTAAATGTTCTTTTTTACATTCGGAATGAGAGTCCCAGCCGGCACTTACAAGCTGGACAAAGCGGACACCGCGTTCGACCATACGGCGGCCCAGCAGGCAAAGCTTGCCAAATTTTTGGGTCGACTTGTCATCCGCACCATACAGGTCGCGCGTCTGCTGTGTTTCTTGTGAGAGGTCGATCAACTCGGGTGCCGCCGATTGCATGCGAAAAGCCAATTCGTAGTTTGCAATCCGCGCATCCAAGCGACTGTCGCCAGGGCGCACGTTGCGGTGATGGTCATTCCAGTGGTTGAGCTTGTCGATCAGAATTCTTTGCTCTCGTTCGCCCATTCCGGTTGGACGCTTCAGATTTTGAATGGGGACACCATGGGTCGAGATAAAAGTTCCTTGATGGGCTGCAGGCAGAAACCCAGCACTGTAAGTTGCAGCGCCATTTCGAATGAAGTTGTCGGTCATAACCATGTAGGAGGGCAAACGATCACTTTCGCCTCCAAGTCCGTAAGTCACCCAGGAGCCGACGCTCGGGTGCCCTAGCAGCCTGGTACCTGTATTCATGATCGTGAGCGCCGACCCGTGGATGAACAAGTCGTGATGGCAGGAGCGAATGACCGCGAGCTTATCGGCATGTTTTGCGATGTTGGGAAAAAGGCTGGAAATCTCCAGGCCCGATTGCCCATGTTTTTGGAAAGGAAACCGTGGTGCCATGACCTGACTGTCAGCCGTGTTGACTTGCGCCAAGTCATAGGCTTGAAGAGTTTTGGGCAGGAGTTGGCCGTCGTACCGGGCCATTTGTGGTTTTGGATCAAAAGTTTCCAAATGGCTTGGCCCACCTTGCATGAACAGGAAAATTACCCGCTTTGCCCGGGGGGCAAATTGGGCTACCTGTGGCGCAAGCGGATTGGCAGCCTGTCCCTTGGATGTGAAACCGTCGCGAAACAGCAAGTCAGTGAGTGCCAAGCTGCCAAAGCCCAGGCCAAAGTGGCGGAGAAACCGACGTCGCGACAGGTCTGAGATGCCGAAGGAGCTGGGATTGTTCATGGCACGGTTGGGTCAGCTGAGAGATAAGCGGTTTGCTGGGCAGGTGATTTTGTCGCTTGCGAGGGTGGGCTCCTTTATCGGCGGTGGCTGGCAGTTGTGGCCACTAATCGATAAAAGAAAACTCGTTTAAATTGTAGACTGCCAGGCAAAGTTTCACGAACGCCGCTCCTTGGGAGGGTGGCATCGTACCAAGTTGGACGACACTTCCCGCCTGCCCATTGGTAGTTTTGGCATCGGCAGCAACCACTAACTCTTGCATGAGCGCATGGGCCTCGCGCCGTTCGGTGTTACGAATCGGGCGCGAAAGGGCAATCAACCATAGTTGCTCGAGCATGCGGTCTATATCATCTCCTGACTCGCAAGCGAGCCGCTGGGCGAGATGTTGGGCCTGTTGGTTTACCGATGGATTATTCAGGCTCCAGAGCGCCTGAGGAGCAACCGTGGTCACATTGCGCTGAGGGCAGCTGGTTGAATTCCGTGGTGCGTCAAAAACCTGAAACATGGGGAAACGGAAGTTGCGACGTGAGAGGATATAGAGTCCTCGTCGGGTATGGTCTTTCGGATCAGCAGACACGGGCCATTTCCAGTCAAGGCGCATTGCGGCAGTCTCGTCCTTTGCCAGCGGTGGTACCACAGGGCGGCCGCCAATTTTGAGATTGATGGTGCCGGCTGTTGCATGAACAGCATCCCAGAGTGCTTCGGCTTCGAGTCGGCGTCGGTTCATCCGCCACAAAAGTCGGTTTTGAGGATCCAGTTCCAAATGATCTTCAGTCGCGTAACCGCTTGTCATCTGGTAAGTGCTGGAGGTCATGATCAACCGATGCATCGCGTGGATACTCCAGCCGCTGCTGACAAATTCGGTTGCCAGCCAGTCAAGTAATTTTGGGTGAGAGGGGGGAGTTCCGTTGGTGCCAAAATCGTTGGGCGAGGCGACGAGTCCCTGCCCCATATGCCATCCCCAGAGCCTGTTGGCCATCACGCGACTCGTTAACGGGTGGTCAGGTTCTGTCAGCCACAGTGCCAGATCCTTGCGACTGCCAAACGGACCGGTGACCTCCTTTGCGCGACCCGTAGCAGTAGCCACTGCGGGTGGTAGTGCCGGGTCGACTTGGTGTTGCGGTTGGGAGAGTTCGCCTCGGTGCAAGAGGTGGATAGGTTTAATCAGTTCGGGATGTTCATGCCCAAAAACAACAGCCCTGGGAATTCCCATCATCGGTTCATAGGGAGTGTTCGGCTTTGAGGAGACAAATTTGGGCAGTGCGACGACCTTTTCGACAAGCCTTTTACGGAGTCGATCGTGCTTGGCCTGTTCGTCAGCGGTGAGTTCTTTTTCGCCCATCCGTTGTTGGAATAGCTCGTAGGCACGGATTGCCTCATGCGCCACAAGCAGGTGCGGGTACTGGTCATAATAAGAGGCTATCTCCATCGCCGTCAGAAGGGGTATTTCTTGCTGTACGGTACCGGCAAACAGAGCCTGCATCGCAAAGTAATCTTCCTGGGAGATGGGGTCGAATTTGTGGTCGTGGCAGCGGGCACAGGCAAAGGTGAGTCCCATAAAGACGGCCCCGGTTGTGTCTACCCAGTCGGTGAGCGTTTCGTACTTTAAGCGTTTGGCGTCGAGTGCCGATTCGGCCACTTTTGGTCCAAAACCATAGAGCCCTGTCCCCAGCAGGGCCTCCCGGTGCCGCTGCTTGGTTGCGTCGACCTCGTAAACGTGTTTTGGGTCCAAGTCTAGATTGTCAGGCCAGATTTCGTCTCCGGCAATCTGTTCCTGGACAAATTGGTCATAAGGTTTGTCGTCATTAAACGACTTCACCACATAATCGCGGTATCGCCAGGCATGCGGGTACGACTCGTCGACCTCGAAACCAGCGGAGTCTGCATACCGGACAACGTCCAGCCAGTGGCGGCCCCAGCGTTCTCCGTAATGGGGAGATTGAAGCAACCTGTCAATGAGTTGGATCCAGGCATCCGGCGACTTATCCTCGACGAACGCTCGTACCTGCTCAGGTGATGGCGGCAATCCTAACAGGTCAAAATAGGCGCGGCGGACCAACGTGTGTTTGTCCGCAACCGGTGCGGGAGAGAGTCCTGCGGCTTCGAGCCTGGCAAAAACAAATGCATCAATTTCATTTGCGACTCGGTGGTGATGCTCCAAGCTCCCGGTCGCGGGACCAGCAGGACGTGAGAGTTTCATCAACGACCAGGGGATAGCGCCATCGTCGCCGTTGGCAGAACTCACCCCCATCACCAGCATTAGCCAAATGGTTGGAAGTATGCTGAACCAAGTCATTTTGAAATCTCACCGAAGCGGGGCCGATTGCTACCTTTCAGGTTCAGTTCATTATAGTAGGTTTTGGCTAAGTTATTCACTACCGGGCATAGCCCTTAAAGCCAGGATGAATCGGGTTCCCTGGTTGGTATCCCACATCGTGTTGGTGGTATCGGGAAGTGTTCCAACTGGTCGGTGACTATTTGGTCGATCATGAATTGCCGATCCGGAGAGATTCTGGATAGAGATCGTGGTGGAAATAGGCAGCATCGAGCAAGTCGAAATCCCTGTCCGGCATATTTTCGGCCTTTTGTTCGCAGCGGACACTTTCTGTGATCCAATGACCTCCGTAGCCGCGTCGCCAGCGATCGGACTCGTTGCGGTGCGAGGTGTGCAGAGCCTGGCTGTGATGAAACACGACTCCGCCTTTGCGGACCAGTGCAAGCGACTCCTTGTTTCGATCAATGAAATCCTCGGGGGGTACCCAGTGGTTCGGGTCGTCCGGAAGTGGCGCGTGTGGCAAGGGGCTCGTGTGGGAGCCGTCGATATATCGCAGGCAGCCATTGCTGGCATCGACGTCGTCCATCGCAATCCATGACGTGATGACGTCGTCGGCGGGAAAACATTGAAAATAGGCGTTGTCCTGATGAAACGGCTTGGCTGAACCGAAGTGAGGTGGTTTCATGAATATCTGGTCGCTCATCAACAACGGGTGTTGGCCTACCAGTATCTTCAAAATGTCGACGATTCTCGGATCGAGTATGAGTTGGCGGAAGAGCGGTGCCTTGAGGAAGGGTTGCTCAATTTTACGGGGCGCCTGCTGGCCATCTTCTGACTGGTCAACCCCGGTGTGGGCTGCAGAATTCAATTCTTCAAAGCCAATTTTCGTTGCCAATTCAGCGGCCCGCTCTACCTCTTTCGGTTGGAACACTCCTTCCACGACTAGCCATCCTTTTTCCCAGTACCGGTCGTAGGCTAGCTGGTCAATCATGTTGGTGCGCCCCGGATAAAAAAGGTGTGACGATAATGGGTAGATGGCAAAAGTGGTCCAATTGTTGCGTGGACCGCAGTCTATCAGCCCCCTGCTCAGGAGGTCAATATTTTTCGAGGCTGGATTGTGGTCTCGGGGTGGTTGTCTGCGACCTGATTTTCAACCAATGACTGTAGGGACCCGCGGAGTGTTAGATCTGTTCGATTTCCTTCTGTCGGTTGTTGGGTTGATGCGGTGAGGCCCATTAGTACGTTTCGCACGAGGCCGGGGGACAGGCCTGCGCGGCTGGCATGGTGAAGCCCGCCAGGAAGGGTGTTTTTGACGCGGGTTCTGGCACAAAAAAGTTTTGAGAAGTGGTTCCGGTGAAAACTGCCGGCTGCAGCGACTTGAGGTCACCAGGGGAACTGCCGGGCTAATCTTCAACCGTGTTGTCGATTTCAACACCGACCCGGCGGGCTGTTTCGACGATCTGGTCCCAGGTTTCTGGATCCAGTGGTATTCCCTCGCGCTCGCGCCGCGCCTTGCGGCGAAAGTGATATTCTCCCGGCAGAATCACCTCGTCATACCCTTGGGCCGGTGCGGAGGATTTTATATAGGACTTGAGCTGTTCGATGGCCGTTTTGAATTCCGTTGGTGGGGCGAACTGACCGGGATCAATAACCAGAAAGCATGCGCGCTGCCCATAAGGATTTTCTGCGGTTGCCAAATGTCCGCTCAGCGTATTGCTCAGCACCTCGACAAGCATGCCCAGCCCAAACCCCTTAAAACCGTGCACGCCGCCGAACGGAAGAATGGTGCCGCCCGGAGGGCCATAGAAATCATTGGGGTCGCGGGTAACGACGCCTTCAGCATCGAGCACAAAATTGTCAGGAAGTTCCTCTCCCTGGTTGCGAAACAGCCGGATCTTTCCCTCGGAGATTGCACTGGTCGACATGTCCAGGATGAATGGGTCGTGATCGGTGGGAATGGCATAGGCAAACGGGTTGGTGGTTAGGCGCGGTTCGCGGCCTCCCCAGGGCGATACGAAATGTCCTGCGATTGACCAACTGGCCGTGGCGAGACAGATCATGTTGTGTTGCCGGGCGACCACCTCGGCAAAGGCACCCAGCCGAGCCATGTGATGGCAGTTGGAAACGGTCGTGCAGCCTAAATGGTGTTGCTTTGCCTTTTCGGCCGCCAGATTTACGGCTTGCATCGCTGCGACGGCTCCAAAATTACCACCGCCGTCCAGCACTGCCGTGGTTGTCGATTCTCGACTAACCGTAAGCGGTGCCCCCGGTTGGATTTTGTTATTGAGCAGGTCATCCATATACCACACGACACGGATGATACCATGCGAATCGAGTCCCATTAGATTGGCATCGACTAACACGTCGGTCACCAGGGCGGCTTCGTCGGGTGAGGCGCCGCCGGCAGTGAAGATCTGCCGGCCGATCTTACGAAGCTGTTGATGGGAGAAATTGTTCATGGGAGTTTGTCGCCTGCGATTTGCTGACAGATCCATTCTGGCGAAGGTGTGAGTGTTTTCCGCGGTGCCACAGCCTTTGGCAAGGGATGTCATTGTGTTACATCGTAAAGCGGTTGGAGTATGGGAACATGCCTTGCCTGGGTTGTCAAGAATTAAGCGAGGTGTTGGTCTTTGAATATTGCTCTTGGTTAGAAGGAAGGAAACGGAGCAGGAATTTTTAAGGGGGCACCTGGTGCAGAGGGGCTGCAGTCTTGCTATGATGCTGGCGGTCAAAACTAACCGATTGCCAGTCTTCCAGTAACCAATGCGTGGGATAGCATGGCTTATTTTCACCCTGTGGGAATTGATCTCGGTACCACCCTCTCAGCGGCCGCTCTTATCGATCAAGAGGGCGCGTCGAAAATGCTTCGCCACAGAGAGGGCAAAGCGCTTGTGCCCAGCGTGGTTTTTTTCGGCGACGGTGATGTCGTGGTGGGCGAAGCGGCAAAACGGGCTGGCCGTCTGGAACCGGAACAGGTGGCCTACGCGGCGAAGCGGGATATGGGCAAGTCTCATTATCAGCGGCCGATCCGGGGCAAAATGGTGCCATCGGAGGTGATTCAAAGCTGTATTCTGCGCAAGTTGCGGGCTCAAATTATTGACATCATTGGAGGCTCACACAAAGCGGTTATTACCGTACCCGCGTATTTTGATGAGGCGCGCCGTAAAGCGACGGCCGATGCGGGCCAAATCAGCGGGCTTGATGTGCTTGATATTGTGAACGAGCCTACCGCTGCGGCACTCGCATTCGGAGAGCAACTTGGCTACATCAATGCGGCTGGCGCGCCGCGCGATCCGCTCACGCTACTGGTCTATGATCTGGGTGGGGGGACCTTTGATGCCACGGTGGTACGACTCGACGAGGGCGAGATCGTGACCCTGGCGACGGACGGAGACGCCGAACTGGGGGGAGTCGATTGGGATTTGCGGATCGTGGACTTTTTGGTGGGGAAATTTCGGGAGCGATTTGAAGATGCTCCGGAGATTGACGAGTCGGGGATGAACCAGGCCCGCGACATTGCCCAGGCTGCCAAGCATGCGTTGACTGACGAGTTGAAAACCGAAATTGTTTTACAGTGTGGTGATCGGAGGCTTGAAGTCACGTTGACCCGCAGTGAGTTGGAATCGCTCACAGCCAATCTCCTTGAACGTACTCTGTTTACAACCCGGCAGACACTCAAGGCAGCGGGACTACTTTGGAGTGACGTTGATCGATTACTGCTGGTAGGTGGATCGAGTCGGATGCCGATGGTGCGAAGGGCGCTCGAGACTATGTCGGGATTGGTGCCAGATGCCAACGTCAGTCCCGATGAAGCGGTTGCCCGAGGGGCGGCAATCTACGCACAGCACCTGTTGGCGGTGAAAAATATTCAGAGCACGGTCCATCAGTTGTCGATCACCGATGTCAATGCCCACAGTTTGGGAATCGAAGGTATCAATCAAGCAAGTCTGCGTAAGGAGAACGCAGTCGTTATTCCCAAAAACTCGCCCCTGCCGGTCGAAGTGCATCGCACGTTTGTCACCAAGCATGATAATCAGCAGTCGATCAAAGTGCAGTTGCTCGAAGGAGAAAGTACGTTGCCGGGTGAGTGTCGCGAATTGGCGACAGCGGCGATCAGGAATTTGCCACCGGGTAACCCAGAGGGGACCAAGATTGATGTTGTGTACCGCTTTGATGCGAATGGGCGACTTTCGGTCCGAGCCAAAGTTGCAGGTACAGGAGGGGAGGCGCGGATCGAACTGGAGCGGATGCGTGGACTTGACGATCAACGGGTCAATCAGTGGAAGCAGGTCATCGCCTTTGATGGTGGTTTTGAGTCAATAGGCAATACGATGTTCGAAAGGATGGATCTTCAAGAGTGGTTCGATGAGGCCGACGCGGCGCCACTGGAGGAAAAGCCCGACGATAAACCTGCAAAACCGACGTCCGAGCCGGCTGTCCCCTATGGGGCCCCGCAAGCCGCGGCCGATACGTTGCGGGGTGAGGTCAAGGAACGTCGCGAATCGCGTGCTGTGAGTCCTCCTGATTTGCATACATCGAGCGAAGATTCAGATGCCTCCGGCCGGGGTATATTATCGCTCGTGATCAGTGTGGTGGGATTTGTCGTTTTTAGTGCGCTGGGTCTGGTGGTTGGATATTACCTGCTTTGCTTGATCAACCCGGAGTCCAACTTTCTGCACTGGGACCTGCCCGGACTCAAACCACCTGTTCCGTAATAGCCGCCGGGTAAAAGTTCGCCAAGAGTTGGATCGCATTCCTTTTGCTGTGGGATGCGGAGCCAAGTTTCGGATCGCAACTTCTGTCCGCGTTTATTCATCGCCAGCCCGCAGTTGGCTATTTTTCGTGATTGTACAGCGACTTTACCTCCGCAGCCGACAAGGCCCGGTTGTAGATGCGGACGTCGTCGATATTTCCTATCCAACCATAACCAATCTGAAATGACCCTGTTTTAGTCGTGTTGAATGAGCGGTCTCCCGATCCAGATTGTTTTCCATTAATAAAAATTTTGGCAATAGCTCCATCGAAACTCCATACGGTGTGTGTCCAATCGCGGGACGTCAGCAGGGCTGTGGGCAAATCTCCACCACCTGATTTTCCAAGACTCAATTCGCCATCGCGTAGGCTTATTCCATAAAAACGCGATTCGGCCGACTCACCCCCGTAAGCGAACAACCCACGGGGACTAAATTTCTCGGATCGCCTGCTTTGTGGGTGTCCGTCGGTGAACCAAAGAGTGACAGTTCGAGGGCTGTTGCCAGCTGGTAAGGTTGCGTCGTTGCATTCAATAAACCTTTTGTCCGAAAACCGAAAGGAAAAGGCACTTGCAGGAGTTCCAAATCTGTCGTTGGTGAGTGTTGCATTTGTACTGACACTGTCGTTTCCATTTTTACTTTCATCCTTTGCATTCCCATTAAAGGGATAGTAAGCGACCAGGCCCTGGTTAAGGTTGCCCGGTGAACTCTGAAGTGGTGTAGGCGAAGGTGCTTCCGGTTTGTCAACGGTTAAAATAGCATCGTTGCTATCCTTGTCTGGA
>JAKVCB010000150.1 GCA_022448345.1 Pirellulales bacterium | reverse complement strand
AACTTACCCAGGTTGTCCAAGATTCAAGTTTGTCCAAGATTCAAGTTTGTCCAAGATTCAAGTTTGTCCAAGATTCAAAGCAAGCTTTGCTCTAGGTTTAGGCGGTTGTATCCAGGGCCTGTGCCAAATCGGTCACCAGGTCATCCGGATTTTCGATGCCACAGGCGAGGCGAATCATGTTGTCGGAAATTCCAAACGCCTTTCGTTCCTCAGGGGTACATTCGTAATAGCTCATGACGAGTGGTTGCTCGATGAGGGATTCTACCCCACCGAGGCTGGGAGCAATTTTGGGAATCTGGACAGCATCGACAATATCCCCGGTTTTTCGCCAGTCAGCATCCTTCACAAAGAAGGTGACCAGGCCTCCAAACCCGCGCATCGTTTTTTTTGCTAACTCGTGATACTTATGCGACGGGAGCCCTGGGTAGAGAACTTTTTCAATTCGGGGGTGAGCTTCCAGGAATTCAGCTACCCGCTGTCCGTTTTCGTTGTGACGCTGAATTCGGAGTTCAAATGTCTTCAGGCCTCGCAATAATAAATAGCAATTATGCGGACTGTTCACAGCCCCCGTGATGCCACGGAGATCTCGCAGGCCATCCAGTTTTTCGTTAGAGCCAACAACAACTCCGGCCAAAAGATCGTTATGTCCTCCCAGATATTTTGTCGCCGAGTGGAGGACGTAATCGATTCCTGCTTCGATCGGACGGAGATTGTATGGGGTTGCCAGCGTCGCATCAATCAACGTGTCAACGTGATGTTTGTGACCAATTTCAGCAAATCGATCAAGGTCTACAATGCTCAAATGGGGATTGGTAGGCGATTCACTTACCAACATTTTTGTTTGCGGCGTGATGGCAGCTGCCATTGCATCGTAATCGCACGCAGGAACCTGGCGAGTGGTAACGCCGAATCGAGAGAGATGCTTCTTGCAGAATTCGCGACTGCGGTGATAACACTCGTCAAAAAATATAATCTCGTCGCCGGAATTGAGTTTAGCCATGAGAAGGCCAACAATTGCTGCCATTCCGCTGGAAAATAGTACGGAGGTTTCACCTCCTTCTAGGGCAGCAAGCTTGCGCTCGGCAACACGTTCTCCAGGATTGCCATAGCGACCATATTCTTCTCTTGCCTGGTCCTGCTCAATGTAATCGATGACAGCCTGGGTGTCGGAAAACGTATACGTAGAGGCGCAGAAAATCGGGTCCGTGATGGAGTCGGCCGGCTTTTGGCGAGACTCACCTGCGTGGACTGAAGTTGTCGAAGTTTGGGCGCGCCGTGGAGTCGTTGGGTCTGCCGGATCCGCTGCCTGTCCTGGCTGTGTGGACTTCTCAGAAGATGTGGGCCGATCGACGTGTTGTTCCGATGACCGGGGGAGTTTGATGCTACTCATGGCTTGGTCTCCGCTGGCGGGCATAACGATGCCCGGGTGGATGCCGTGAGATCTAGCTGCACGCCGTGGAGAGTCACGAAGTGGCTAGTTCCCGCGGCAACAAAAAAACCGCAGTTCCAATACCCAGAAGCTGCGGCCCAGCGAAAAGACAATCAATTTTGTGCAAGTTACGTACCAGCGATACCCCGCACGGGCGGGTCACCAACACAAGGTTGGTGGAACTGGTGACGTAGGCACTTTAGCAGTTTCGGCTGCAAGCGGCCACAAATCCCGAGACGCCCCTGATTCTAACCACTCGGGGCGCCAGTTACAAGCAAAAATTTGGACTGGTTCCCGCGTTTTATCCCGGTCAGAGTTGGATTTGTTGAACCTGGGAGGTCAGCACAGTTGCAACGCGATGGGGGAATGGTGTGGTCGCAGTCGTGCCGGCCCCGTACCATAAAAGGAGTGTAGTTGTGCGATCCTGCGTGTTTTTGGTTAGGGATTGCGGGGGCCATGGGGCCGAGTTGGTTTGGCAGCCGCGGAGCGTCGTTGCAGCACGCGACCTTGCGGTCGATGGTTGTGGACACCACGTTATGAGATTTCAATACCAGGGTACACAAAAGACCCTATGTGGTCTTCAGGGAGTTGTATGGCTGACGGCCCTGGCCCTGGTGATTGCGACCTGGTCGGAGGAAGCCCGGAGCGACCCTGGTCCATCCCAAATTCAAGTTTCGGATTGGATTGACCAACTCAATGACGACGATTATCGCGTTCGTGAGGCAGCCACATCTGCGTTGTTAGAGGCTGGTTTTTCGATTCGGCCCGAATTGCTCAAAATCGCCGAAAGTCCCAATCCGGAGGTACGAGCTCGCGGGCGCCGTTTGCTCATTCAAATTGAGCAGGGTGAATTTGATAGGCGATTGGAAGCGTTTGCCGCCGATGTTAAGGGGGAAAATGGTTTAACTTTCCCAGGGTGGGATACGTTTCGACAATTAGTTGGTACTAAGGCGTCAGCGCGGGCATTGTTCGTGCAGATGCAACATCATGAACGTGAGTTGATGGCGGCAGCCTTTAATAATCAGGTTGTCGATCTTGATGCGTTGTTCACCGAACGCGTGGTCCGACTGATCAACTGGCAACGTACACGGCCAGTTTTTAAAAATAGGACTGCTACAAGGAGTCCTCCCTTGGGGAGTTGTGCAGCTGCGTTGTTCATTACTATCGCACGTTCAGAAGAGTTGTCGGAGGGTAGTGTCGCGCGGGCTGGCAATCTTGTGAAATTGGCTCCGCTCAGCACCGCCCTGGCGTCAGGGGGGTACGAGATACAGATTCGACGCCTCTTTGTGGAGTGGATTCTGTTGCCCCGCGGGAACGTTTCGGGGCTTGTAGAGTACAAGCTTGTCATGATGGTGACTCATGATCTTCGCGAGGCTTTGCCGTTTGCCTGGGAGGTTGCCCAAGGCAAGCCTGATCCGGCGCGATGGCATGCCAAGTATCGTGCTCAAGCTATGCTGGCCATCTCGAAGCTTGCTGATCGGCAACAGGTCCTAAAGCTTGAGCCGCTGCTTTCGGAGCAGCGTATTTGTTTTCAGAGTGGTGCCAAGAACTATGGTGGCAAGCAGGTTCCTCCGACAACCGTGCAGCTGCGCGACGTGGCCCTCGCGGCTTTAGTGCATGGTACCGGACAAAAACTTGCTGAATATGATTTTCAGCACCCAATCGCGGACAGCCCTTGGTTGTTCAAAATAGGATCGCTTGGATTTGAAAGCCAAAGGCACCGATCGATAGCTTTAGAGAAATGGGCTGCTTGGCGCCGTGCAGACTAAGTATTGCTAGCGTGGTTTTCTTTTGGGAAACCTGGCTTGTACCTCCGCAAAGTTCCTGTGGGGCAGGGCAAGCCTCTGGCCTCTGAGCATCACTTCAGTGGTGTTGTCATTCGATGTGAGTGCTAGCGGTAGCCGGGGAGGTTCGTCTTGACCGTGGGCCGGCTCGTTGCGACCATTCTGGGTCTGCTTCCGCAATCAACTTTCCAGAAACGGTAGGTTGATACCCGCCTGTTATCGCTGGTTATGTTTGCCCCGCTTGCCAACACCCCAGAGCCTACGAAAACAATGAGTTCGCGTTTGAACCACCCCCATTGGATTTCGACTGCCTTGTTTATTGTGATTGCGTTGGTGGGGTGTCGTTCACCGTATTACGCGGACCGCGGCGCTGCTGCCGGTGGCCTTGCCGGAGCAGGTGTAGGCGCATTGGTAGGGAATGCCGTGGGAAGCACGGTTGCTGGAACGGCCATTGGTGCCGGTGTTGGTGCGCTGACCGGTGGTGCCATTGGGGGCGCAATCGATGACGTTGCGGCTCAGAACCGGGCCCAGATTGCTGCCCAAATGGGACGTCCCGTAACTCAAGGGGCGGCGTCGATTCAAGAGGTGGTTGCCATGAGCCAGGCTGGCGTCGATTCGAATTTGATTACCAACTATATCAATTCTTCGGGTGTCGCCCGACCGATAACTGCCCAAGATGTTATCTATTTGCATCAGCAGGGAGTCGCTACCCAGGTAATCGATACGATGCAGCGTCCCCAGCCAAGGCAATCCGTGCAGGTTGCAACCGCACCGGGGCCGCCTGTGGTTGTTCAGGAGCATCACTACGGTGCACCCTATTACTGTCCTCCCCAGCGGCATATCTATTACCGTCATCACCCCACGTTTCACCATCACCCACGTGTTGGTTTTGGCGTATCGTTCTCCAACTGATGCTGAGCTGAGTGGCCGTCGGAGTCGAGGTCTTTTGGTGTAGGCGGCAGAAATCTCTAAATTCGGAAGAGGTCTTGCCCCAGCCAACTGGGCCGAATGGGTCTGACATGCGGATCACCCATGTTTCAGTTACGGGGGACTCGCTCCAGAGCGTTGGATTTCTCCCATCTTGCCTTCCAGTTCCTGGTTTGGGGCGGTGCGGGTCCGGTTCACTCGTTGCGGGTGTTGACTATAGACCATTTCAGCTGGACGATGCACAATGTCAGGAAACCCTAGTGCCAAGAGAGCTACCTAGTACCAAGAGAGCCATCAGTTGTCGACTTTCGAAAAACCCCTGATTGCCGAAGTGGTTGCAATTGGAGATGAATTAACCACCGGTCAGCGACTCGATACCAATACGCAGTGGTTGAGTGAACGCCTCACCGAACTGGGGTATTGTGTGATGTACCATACGACCGTCGCTGACGATCTGGCTGCCAATATCGCCGTGTTTCAGGCTGCCATCGAGCGGGCCGACGTGGTCGTGGCAACTGGTGGGTTGGGCCCTACGGCCGACGATCTCACCCGCGATGCGCTCGCAGCCTCTGTCGATGTGCAATTGGCCTTTGATGATGCGACATTGGAGTACATTCGCGGACTATTTGAACGCCGCGGGCGAGTCATGCCTGAAAGGAATGCTGTGCAGGCAATGTTCCCTGAAGGCAGTCAACAAATATTCAATCCTACTGGAACGGCCCCTGGAATTCAGATGCAGGTCGAACGGACCAACCGTCAGCCATGCCATTTGTTTGCCCTGCCTGGAGTACCGGCTGAAATGTTCCTGATGTGGGAACAGTCAGTTGTGTTGGCCTTGGTGGAGAGATTACCTGCATTGCAAGTCATTCGGCATCGCCGTATCAATTGCTTTGGTGCGGGAGAAAGTCATATCGAAGAGATGTTGCCAGACGTAATTCGTCGGGGGCGTGAACCACTCGTTGGGATCACCGCGAGCGGTGCAACCATTAAACTGCGAATTACCGCCAGGGGGGATGATGAAGAGGCGTGTTTTAAAGCGATGGAACCAACGGTTCAAGAGATTTATGAACTGCTTGGCGATCTTGTTTTTGGGGAAGAAGCCGATGAACTTCAGCACGCGGTAATTCGCTTGCTGAGTCAGCGTGAGGCAACTCTGGCAGTTGCCGAGTGGTCTACTGCGGGGCGGTTAGCCGAACTGCTGGCCGCAGTCGATGATGAACGTACCAGTTTTGTTGGTGGGATGGTTATTCAGAATGTAGCCAGTCTTGAATCATTGCTGTCGATAAAGGATTCGGCTGATTTGAGCGCAACGGAATTTGCCTCCGCAATGGCAGAAGCGACCCGACGGCAGGCGGGGACTGATTTCAGCCTTGCAATTTCCGGGGCTGTCCGTATTGATGACATTACGCAATCGGTGGAAATTGCCTTGGCTAGTGCGGGAGAAACCCAAACCAAAAGAGTTTCAGTCTTCGGCGATCCCGATTTTGACAGGCTGCGCACGGCCAAAGTTGCCATGAACCTCCTGCGCCTTGCATTGTTGAAGCAAGGGTGAGCATCCTGCTGTTTTTTCGATATATTTACGGGGCACCTGCCGGCTGAATCAAGTCGGGGCTCCGATTGAGTTCGCCGAAAGAAGTCAGACCATGCCCCTGCTTCGCGTTGGTGCTGCTGCACTGAATCTCACCCCACTTGATTGGGAAGGCAATTGTCGGCAAGTGCAGGAGGCACTTGAGACTGCACGTACCGATGACGTGGGAATTCTTTGTCTACCAGAACTCTGCCTCAGCGGGTACGGCTGTGAGGATATGTTCCTTGCCAAAGGTGTACGGCAAACGGCGAGCAGGCTGCTTGCTGAACTGGTGCCTGAATCGACCGGTCTCTTTACGTCGTTTGGTTTGCCCATTGAGTATTGCGACAAAATCTATAATGCGGTTGTGGTCGTGGCTAACGGTAAGATTCTTGGCGTCGTTTGTAAACAACACCTGGCCGGAGATGGTATTCATTACGAGCCGCGATGGTTTTCTCCCTGGCCAGCAGGCAAGGTTGAGCGTGTTGAGATTGGAGGTGATGAGGTTCCTATTGGCGATCTGTTGTTTCGCTGCAGCGGGATCGGAGTGGGTTTTGAAATTTGCCGCGACGCGTGGGTTGGCGACTGCCGGCCAGGACATGACTTGTCTGCACGCGGCGCTGATATCTTGCTCAATCCAAGTGCCAGTCACTTCGCTTTTGGAAAACACGAGATCCGTGAAGGCTACGTGCTGGATGCTGTTCGTGATTATGGTGTTGCTTATGCGTATGCCAACCTGCTTGGCAATGAATCGGGGCGGGCCATCTACGATGGTGGTACGTTGCTGGCCAATCAGCAAGAAATCGTGGCCCGTGGGCCACGATTCTCATTCGCTGATGTGGTTGTGACTTCGGTGGGGCTTGAAATCGGGGCACGGAGAAAGGACCACGAATGCCCACAACCAAAAGATCACATTGTCCAGAGCGATTTTATCCTTCCGAACCTGGCCTCCAATCAGGAAACCAAGCCGAGAGTGTCCAAACGGATTGTCGCAGAAGGGCAGTCAGTTCGCGGTTTCAAATCTCAGCCTGCAGGGTGCTGCGATTGGGAGCAGCGGCCACTGCTCAAGCATGAAGAATTTGCCCGGGCGGTTCCATTGGGATTATTTGACTATCTCCGCAAGAGCCGAGCTAGCGGATTTGTGGTCTCGCTGAGCGGGGGTGTTGATTCTGCTACAACGGCCGTTATGGTCTACCTGATGACCCGTATGGCGATTGCCGAGGTTGGGGGCCGCGGGCTCAGCCAAAAACTCTCACATGTGCCAAAGCAAGAAGGTGACGATCCAGCAACCTGGGTGGCGTCACTTTTGGCATGTGTTTACCAGGCGACTTCCAACAGCAGCCTGGCCACTCGGCAGGCTGCCCAAGAAGTGGCGAAGGCAATTGGAAGCGAGTTTCTTCTTTGGGATGTCGAAGGGTTAGTGCAAGATTATGTACAAACCGTTTCGGGAGCAGTCGGATATCCGCTCAGTTGGAAGAGTCACGATATCGCGTTGCAGAACATCCAGGCTCGTTCGCGGGGGCCGGGGGCCTGGATGCTGGCAAACTTGCGTGGTGCATTGCTGTTGACCACCAGTAACCGTAGTGAATCGGCGGTTGGTTATGCCACTATGGACGGTGATACTTGCGGCGGGTTGGCACCCATTGCCGGAGTAGATAAGGCCTTTTTAAGGGACTGGCTGGCCTGGATGGAAACGACCGGACCAAGTGGTTTGGGGCCCGTCGAAGCCCTTGCTGCCGTCAACTGCCAACCGCCAACCGCTGAACTGCGTCCGCCTGCAACCGGCCAGACTGACGAGGCTGATCTCATGCCATATCGTGTACTGGATAGAATTGAGCGAGCCGCCATTCGTGATAAACAAATGCCAGTTGAAGTTTTTGAAACAGTTTGCAGGCTGTTTCCCGGTTATGAGATCGTCCAGATTGGGACCTGGGTTGAACAGTTCTACCAACTCTGGTGTCGTAATCAATGGAAACGTGAACGGTATGCACCATCATTTCATTTGGACGATGAAAACCTCGATCCCAAGACCTGGTGCCGTTTTCCTATCCTTAGTGGGGGATTTGAACGGGAACTTAAGGAACTTCGTGCACATATTGCAAAGCGAGTTGATTCGTCTGTTTCCCCCACGGTAGAGAACGACTGAAGATCCAGAGAGCGGCGGTGATGTTGGGTGAGAAGTCAAAAGAGTACGCCGTGTCGATGTATGGTTCGTGTTATTTTCAGTTTGTCATCAACGCCTGGAAAACTGCATTTTTAACAGGAGCACGATCGAATGGACCCATTTATGGAAGCTGCAATTAGGGAAGCTCGGCAGGGTTTGTCTGAAGGCGGGATACCGATTGGCTCGGTTTTGGTGATTGGCGATCAAGTTGTAGGTCGAGGCTACAATCATCGCGTACAACGGGGTAGTACAATCTTGCATGCGGAAATGGATTGTCTCGAAAATGCGGGGCGACTTTCCGCACGTGAATATCGCCTGGCCACGATGTACACGACGCTATCCCCTTGCGATATGTGCAGTGGGACCGCGCTACTTTATGGGATTCCCAAGATTGTGATTGGGGAAAATCGTAATTTTCAGGGGCCGGAAGATTATCTGCGGTCCCGTGGAGTTAAACTCGAAATTGTGGATAGCCAGGAATGTGTCGATCTGATGCAGCGATTTATCAAGCAGCACCCAGACCTTTGGCAGGAAGATATTGGTGAGGATTAACCCAATTCCCGGCAAGCGCCTGCGGGGCGCGGTGGTTTTATAGGCGGCAAGGGGGGGACCCGGTGCAAAACTGTTTGTACCGGGTGAGACCGCTTCCACGGCTCACACGCAGCTCGACTAGCGAGCCGCATTTGGGGCAGAATTCAGGTTCGTCCTCGGGTAGCTTGCCTGTTTCAGCCTTGTCCTGGCACGCCACGCATCGGTTTGACTCGGGTACCGCCTCGAGTCTCTCCAGTGGAATTGGTTTTCGACACACGTCGCATAAGGTAGCGGCTTGCCAGTTGTCGTCATCCCATTCGCTGAGCACGTTTTGTGATGGAGTAGCTCGTAGCGACCCTTTTACCTTGCATCCCGGGCAGGTCATTTGCGGCACTGTTTCGACAAGTAGTTCGGCTAAAAAGTCTTCATCAGGTTCTTTTTCGCGTCGTAGTCGTCCCACCAGGCGTAAACGTGTGGCGGCGTCGGTCGGTCCACTCACGGTCCGCCATGAGCACTTTCGACAGGAAAGTTCAAACGAAAACACAAGCTAGCCATTGATGGGGTCAGGATTGGCAGGACCAAGGTAAAAAAGCCGCCGAAGGGAATGGCCCCCGGCGGCGAAGTGGTATGACTTTGATCAGCCAGCGTACTTCCATAGACTATGGAGTGGGTACTGTGCCGGGGAAGTTGTCGAAGTCTCCGAAAAGCGGCGAGAAATTGATCGTCGGAATATTCGGGTTGTCGCCCACTACGTTGGCCACATCTTGAATTCTGAAGTCAGCAGTTGCATTTTCTGTCAGATCCAGGGCGCCACCGTTTGTGGTATTACTGGTCAAGTTGAGATTCAATGACGAAGTGTCGTCGGAAATAATTTCGGCGGAAGTGCCTACCGTGTTGGTGAAGACGTTGTCGGTAACCGTTGCATTGAGGATGGTGCTACCGGTGCTGGTAATTAGGGTGGCTGCATTGCCACCACTGGCGTTGGTAAAGCTTACATCGCTAACGAGGAAGTTAACGGTTTTATTTGAATTTGGATTAAATGCGAATGCCACAGCGTCGCCTGTCTGGAAGGAGGAACTTCCTCCGGAAGAACTTTGAATCCTGACTCCGGCATCTGTTGAAACCTGGGTGCCGAGATCGAGTGTAAAGGCGACGTCATCGCTGCCGGTGTT